>CAMQYB010000127.1 GCA_947039055.1 uncultured Deferribacteraceae bacterium | reverse complement strand
AATAAATTATTGGCACATTGTTAAAGTGCAAATTGCAAGTAAATATTATTGATAGTTTATTGAGCATAAAAGTTACAAGTAATAAATCATAATCATCAATCTATAAAAAAATATAAACCTACCCTACTGATTAGTAAATTAATTTAACCGCTTTCTCTTTAATAGATATGAAGATAGATTTTTTCTCTATATTATAAATCTCTCCATCAATTTGAGCAAGAGTTACATCATTAACTTTTATATACTCTGCTTGCATTCTTGATCCAACAAAACCTCTATTTGTGAAAATAGAAAATAATGATTTAAATAAATGCTTTTTCTCTGTTTTAAATATAGCAAACAAATTTAACTTGCCTGCATCTAATTTACCTAACTGATATTTGCCCGCATACGATGAAATTATTGAAACAATTAAATGTGCTGGGTTATGATCGTAACCTTTTGCAGATATATCCATTAATCCAAATTTCTTTGTAACCAACACTTTTAATCCTGTAAACACATAATTAAATTTCTTTGGTAAAATTCTTTTTTTATTAGATTCAACCAACTTAACAACCTCTGCATCAAAACCAAATCCTGCAAAAAGTACAAACAATTTATCATCAACAAATCCTACAGGGATTTCTATAAATTTTGCAAGTGTCATGTTTTTTGCAGCTTTAATCGGATTTAAATCTATACCATACTCACAACAAAAAACATTTGCTCCACCTAATGGGATAACTGAAAAAAACTTATCCTTCTTGCCATACATTCCTGCAACAACTTCATTGACTAACCCATCTCCACCAGCTGCAATTACAATATCTGCATCTGATCCTTTTGAAAGGTTATACCCATCCATACTTGATGTTGTTAAAACCGTCTCTAAATTATCAAACTTGAAATTTAATATCTTCTTGATTTTTGCTGTCTTGCCCTTTGAGTAGCCTGTTGCAACAGGATTAACTATTAATAAAATCTTCATACTATTATCTCTTCTTTTAAATCTATATTTAAAAACTTATATATCAAATCCTTACTAATGTTTAAATCGTAAGAATACTTATTCACATATAAATCTATATGTGATCTAATTACATTATCATTCATATCTTGTGCATGTTTTTTTATAAAACTTTCTATCTCTAAATAATTGCTCTTTGCAAAATCAATTGAGCTTCTTATACACTCATTCATAGGTTTCGAAATATCTATCAAACTCTTACGGATAGCTATAAAACCTAACGGTGTTGGTGAACCAAATAAATTGAAATATTCTACACCTAAATCTACTACTAAATTCAAACCAAAATCTTTATATATAAATCTGCCTTCATGAATTAATATCCCAACATCAACCTCACCACTTTCAACTGCTGAAATTATCTTGTCAAATCTCATCTCTACTTTATCAACGTCTATACCTTTATACAAAGTATCAAAAAGCATATTTGCTGTTGTGTTTATTCCTGGAATAGCAACCTTTTTGCCTGATAACTCCTGAGCTGATAAACTCTCTTTTGATACAAGTATCGGACCTGTATTATAGCCTAACGCTGCACCTGCTGATAATATGTAATACTCTGAAGAGATTTTATGATATACACCAAATGATACTTTACAGATATCAACTTCACGATTTATCGCTAAATTGTTGAGGTTTTCGATATCCTCAAATGTGATATCAAATGTCATATCTGTATCGATAAATTTATTGATTAATCCACCAAAAATATATGTGTCATTTGGACACGTGGATATAGCTAAACTAAAATTACTCATAGATAAATCTAAACTCCATCTACTGTGTTCATCTTTTCTTCTTCTTTTAATCGAGCTACTTCTTTTGAAAAATATTTAACGTTCTTATCCATAAACTTAAATCCTGCACCAACGGTAAATCTAAGTTGATCAAATCCGAAAAAATCCTCTACACCAACTTTTACAAAATATCTATCTAAGAAAGTATAGCTCACTAACGCTTTGGTAAATACTGCTACTGAATTACTTTTATAGTCTGATCTAAAATCATACGCCTCTAATGATAATGCTAACGTCTGTGATCTTAATGGATATATATCTAGTCCAAGTCCTACTGTGTTTTCAAATAAACCGCCTCTCAAACCTAGCCATCTATAGAACACATAACTGTACTGTAATGAAAATGCTAATGAACCATTTGTAGATAGGGATGGAATTGTGTATGTGCCTGTCTGAGGATTGCCAGCTCCATCAACATACTCATACGTGCCAGTAGCTCCAGAGTTACTTAATCCTGATCTATTACTTATTCCTAAAGTGAAAAACTGATTTGCTTTAGGGAAAAACTTTACGTTCGTATAGCCTCTTAAATTGTTTAAATTAAATGCGTAGTCTACTCCAAAATCAAACACGAATGCCGCACTAAAACCACCAACTAAATTCTTAGTACCTTTAATTATCGACTTAACATCATCTCTTGTTTCATTATCGTTAATCAATAATCCTAGCGTTCCACCACCACTATTAATATCCTCTGTTATATCTGCAATGTTTTTTATAGTTCTATTTATATTAGCGACTATCGGTCTCGCATAACCTTTATCTGTACCATTATCTGTTACTAACGTATTGATCGATATTGAAAGGTTTTTGATAACACCAACGATCTCGTCTATATTTGTGATAGTACCATCTATTGCTGACTCATTACGCACAACAACACCTTCTATAACTCTCATCGTGTTACCAAGACTTATAACTAGGTCATTAAAATTATTGTTGTTTTCTGAAACTAATTTGTCAAGATTATCAGCAACACTCTGTAATGATTTTAATGTAGACTGAACAACATTAGTTGTTGATTCGCTCTTAACTAACTCATTAATTGATGCAGCTAAATCAGCTATCTCTGAAGACATTCGCTCTACTGAATCGATCGCCTTATTTAGAGATGCTCCAACTTGTCTATCTTCATAAATCACACCGTCTTGTAATACCTCAACTGATGGTTCATCTCTAACTACTAACTCTATCGCTTTCTCACCCATGAAACCTGATTGGCGAACTGCAAACTCTATATTTTCAGGTATAGAATATTTTTCAGATATACTAAGTACAGCTGATAAATCACTACCTATTAAACCGATATCATCTAACTGTCCAACAGGAAGACCTCTGTAAAAAACCTTAGTACCCTTCTTTAATCCATCAGCGTCATCTATCAAAAATGTGATAACGTAAACTTCATCTTTATTAAAAGAAAATTTACTAAATGATATGCCTAAAAAAGATAGTAACACTATCGATATTATTACAAAAATTCCAACTTTAGTCTCTAGACCAAACTTCATATTATTTCCTTGATTGTAAATTATAAATAAACTGCAAGCCAACCATAAACTTAACGGTAAACTAAACTACAAGCAAACTGTAAGCTAAAGTATTAACATAACACTCTCTACTTAATACACTTTTATAGGACCATCTTTTACGCCTGATAAAAACTGTACGACATATTCATTTCTAGTAATACCCAACTCTTTTGTACTGCCACAAAAAATAACCTTACCTTGATAAATCATTATAACATTATCTGCTATTTTGAAAACTGATTTTATATCATGCGATACAACAACTGATGTTATGTTCAACTTATGTTGCGTGTCATATATAAGATCATCAACAACATCTGTCATTATAGGATCAAGCCCAGTTGTTGGTTCATCATACAACATAATATCTGGCTCTAATGTCAACGATCGTGCAAGTCCTACTCGCTTACGCATACCGCCTGATAGCTCTGATGGAAATTTATCATTAACATCACTTAAACCTACAACAGATAATTTATGCTCAACTATCCCTGCGATCTTTGCATTATCATAATCTGTATGTTCTCGAAGTGGAAATGCTACATTCTCATAAACCGTCATCGAATCAAATAACGCTGCGTTTTGGAAAAGAAAACCGAACTTCTTTCTTATCTCAAGTAGTCTATTATAACTCGATAATGTGATATCCTCGCCATCAATTAAAACGCTACCACTATCTGGTTTTAAAAGCCCCATCATCAATTTTAATAGTACAGATTTCCCTGTACCTGATGGACCAATAAGAACAGTTATGCCACCTTTCTTTATTTCTAATGATACTCCTTTATGAATATCATGAGCTCCGAAAGATTTATATATATCTACTAATTTAATCATATACTTACCAAAAAGGTTGTTATTATATAGTCAAACAAAAGAATTAAAACACATGAAATAACTACTGATTGAGTCGTCGATTTACCAACTCCCTCTGCACCTAATCTTGTATTTAAACCTTTGTAACAAGCAACCGTAACTATCACTAATCCGAATACAAACGACTTAACTAAACTGTTAAGCAAATCTATAAAACCAACATATAAAACTGATTGATCCACATACTCAACTGAGTTAACACCTAAAAACAGAACATTAACAGCGTACCCACCTATCAATCCACACGTTATACATATAACATTCAACATAGGAAAAACAATCGCTGCTGCAACTAATCTCGGTGCTACAAGGTAATCAATAGTATTAATACCCATAGCGTCTAACGCATCTATTTGCTCAGTTACTTTCATCGTGCCAAGCTCTGCTGCGATTGATGAACCTACTCTTGCGGCTACCATCAAACCTGTCAATACTGGACCTAACTCTGTAACCATCGCTAATGTAACAAGCGATCCTGACATACTCTCTGCTCCAAAATCCTTGAATCCAACATACGTCTGAATACCGAAAACCATACCCGTAAATGCTCCTGTTAAAACTACTATCGGTATAGATTTAATTCCTATAAATTCTATCTGCTTCATAGTTAATTTATAACGCATCTTATTTGATATAATACATCTAACTGTTGATACAAATAATATACTCATTTCGCCTGCAACTTTAAATAATGATAAAGTCGTAGCTCCTACTGAGTTAAAAAACCGTACTATCAAAAGATCTCTAGTGGCGTTCATTTATATACACTCTCGGTATTCGATATGATATACCTGTTAATATCTCATAACTTATTGTACCTGCTATTGCTGCTAACATATTAGCCGTAATATTGTCGCCCATTATTTCAACCGATCTACCAACCAAAACATCATCTATACCTGTTATATCTATCATTGTCATATCCATGCAAACAACCCCAACAATAGGACACTTGACACCATCTATAAACATAAAACCTTTATTAGATAATGACACTGGATATCCATCTGCGTAGCCAATCGGAACTATTCCAATTACCATATCTTTATCTGCTATAAAAGTTCTGCCGTAACTTACAGACTCGCCTTTCTTGACAATCTTAGAATGTACAACGATAGACTTTATACTCATGATCGGCTTAATACCTATCAATTTTTCTGTTGACTCATATCCGTACATAGCAATTCCTGGACGTGTAAAACTCCACTTGTTTTCATAGCTTATAATACCTGATGAGTTTAGGAAACTTGTTGTAAAATCATGTTCTGAATTTTGATCAATAAACATTTCAAAAAGTTTTTTCTGCTCATTCACAAAATCTATATTAGAACCAGATGTAGCAAGGTGGCTCAAAGCATGTACGATATTAATATTTGGATACTTTTGCAAAAAATCTACAAGTAAAATATCTGGACTAAATCCAAGTCTATTCATTCCTGTATCAATCTTTAATGCAACCTTAACTTTCGATCCAATCAATCCTGCTATGTCTGATACTTTTTTTGCAAACTCATCATCAAATATAGTTAGAATTAAACCTGACTCAATCGCTTCCTTAATATACATATCGGTTATATATCCAAGAATATATATGTTTATATCTTTTATATTGTTACTATCAAAAATATCTTTTAATTCTAGCCCCTCTGTCATCGTTGCAACAGCGAAATGTTTTACATGTGAGAACTTGTAAGCGTGTAATGAAATCGTACTTGCACCATGTCCGTAAGCATCGGCTTTAACCATAGCGATAATATCTGAACTTGAACTTTCTTTTGAAATCTTGATATTATTTGACAACTTATTAAGATCTACCTCTGCATAAGTTGGTCTATGATAACTCCCCTTCATTAACACTTCCATCCCCTTTCTAACAATATTTTCTAAACTAGTTTATTCCTGCGTTGTACAGCAAATAACTTTTGATAAAATTTTCTAAA
>CAMQYB010000126.1 GCA_947039055.1 uncultured Deferribacteraceae bacterium | reverse complement strand
GTAGCAGTATCATAGATTAATTTTGGAGAAAGAATGGGATTTAAGGGTGAGTATCTTAACAAATTTGATGATTCAGGTAGAATATCTTTACCTGCTAAGATGCGTGATGAACTTCGTTCTAAGAACTTAGGCGATACCCTTGTGGCATATTACACTCCACAATCTAAATGTTTAAAATTGATGACTAAGTCGGATTTTGAAAAGGTTGAGAAAGCACATATTGATAATCCTCCAACGAACAGGAGTGATGTTGATATTTATAGATATATTTTTGCATCATCAATGGATGTAGATGTTAGTGCATCGGGCAGAATAACTATCACTCCAAAACATAGAAAGAAAGCTAATTTAAGTGATGAGTGTTACATCATCGGTGTGAACGATCAGATACAGTTATGGAATAAACAAGAGTGGGAGACGGAGTCTCAGCGTATAGAATCAGAGTTATCAGATGAGGATTTAAGAATTTCATCTCATCTCATATTTTAGGTAAATATTATGCACACACCAGTTATGTTATTAGAGTTAATAGATAATGTTTTTACAGATAGAGACGGTATATATATCGATTGTACAGGTGGTGGTGGAAGCCACAGTTTTGAACTGTTATCGAGATTATCAGATAAAGGTTCTCTTATAATATTAGATAAAGATTTAGATGCAGTTGCGAGACTTCAAGATAGGTTTAAAGATTATAGTAATGTTAAAATAGTACATTCATCTTTTAGAGACATATCAGAGGTTGTAGAGAGTGAAGGTATAGCAGGTGCAGTATCTGGAATAATAGCAGATTTTGGTACATCGGCGTATCAGTTAAAGGATGCAGAGCGAGGTTTTTCGTTTAGATTAGAGGGTGATATTGATATGAGAATGGATAGAACTCAAGAATTTAAAGCATCGGATATAGTTGATAGTTATGACGAACATGAGATATTTAAAATTATAATAAAGTACGGTGAAGAAAAGTTTGCAAGAAGTATAGCAAGAAACATCGTTAAGTATAGAGAGATCAAAAGGCTTGACACGACTTTAGAACTTTCAGAGGTAATAGCAAACTCAATTCCTAAGAAGTTTCATAAGTATGGTATTTCTCCAGCTACAAAAACTTTCCAAGCGTTTAGGATATATGTTAATAAGGAACTTGAAGATATCGAGATATTATTAAGTTCTATATCAAATATTTTGAAAGTTTCAGGAAGGTTTGGAGCTATATCATTTCACTCATTAGAGGATAGACTTGTGAAGAAATCTTTCATTGAACATGCGAAAAACTGTACATGTCCGCCACTTTTGCCGATGTGTATATGTAATAGGGTTCCTGAGTATAGAATCGTGACTAGAAAAGCGATGGTACCCTCAACTGTTGAGGTTGCAGGAAATCCTTTATCAAGAAGTGCAAAGTTAAGAGTTGCAGAGAAGATTAATTGAGGTAAATAATTATGAAACACATACCTATGTATGAAGAAAGCGGTGAGAAAAATTTACAGTTATTTAGTTTTGTACAACCGATTTTTATTATAACTTTTATGTTAGCTATTATTTTTGTTTCAACGCTTATTATTGTAAGGAATAAATGTATTACAATCGGCTATGAAATATCAGAATTATCACAAGAGTTAGAAAGTAGCTCACTGGTTGCAGAGCGTTTATCTTTAGAATATTCTAAAGTAGCTAGAAATGAGGTTTTAATTGAAAAAGGATTAAAATCTGGATTTAAGCTAATAGATACTGGTAGGGTATTTTATGTTCAAAGAGACAAAAATTAGTTCATTTTTCTCTGTACTAGCAGTATTTTTTACTGTTCTTGTTGTAGCACGACTTTTTCATCTTCAAGTTATTGAAGGTGCTAAATATAAAAGCTTTGTAAAGTCGCAGGTAGAATCAAAGATAGAGACGACTAGAAATAGAGGAACTATTCTTGATAGAGATGGTGCAGTATTAGCACAGAATAAAGTTGTGGGCTCTATATATGCATTTAGAAAGAATATCAAAAACATGGATACGTTTATCAATAAGTTAGAGGTAAACGGTATTAATGTTTCAAAACGTGTTCGAGATCAATTAAAAAACAATGATGGTTTTGTATGGATTGAACGACATCTAGATTTAGAGTTAGCAGAGTATCTAAAAAGCAATATTACAGGTATAGAGTATTATAAAGAAGAGGCAAGATATTATCCTGAAGGTACTAGTATGTCTAATCTTCTTGGTTTTACGGGTATAGATAATCAAGGTAGAGGTGGGATTGAGTACACGCTTGATTCAGAACTTGCAGGCGATCCAGTGACTGTTGTTTCTATTAAAGACTCAAGAGGAAGGCTCATTTTATTTGATGATAAATCAGATGCAATACTTCCAGATAGTTCTGTAGATCTTACAATTTCTGCAAAACTTCAAGCAGGTGTTGAAGCTATATTGCGTAACGGTGCAAAAAATTATGGTGCAAAAAACGGTACTGCGATTGCACTTGATGTTAAAACTGGAGAGGTTGTTTTTGCTGCAAACGTAAAAGATTTTGATCCACATGATTACTCAAGTAAAGAGAGATCTCATTATAATAATATGCCTTTTACGTATTTGTTTGAACCAGGATCAATATTTAAAACTATCCTTTTTGCATTCATGCAGGATAAACTTTTAATAGATCATCAGAAAAAATATAATACAAGTAAGATGATAAATTTAGGTGGGTTTACATATACAGATACAATTTATCGTCCATCATTAACACCTGAAGAGATTTATAAATATTCATCAAACATCGGTATTGCACAGATGGTAAAGAGTATTAATAAAGAGGCATACCATAAATTTATAGTCAACGCTGGTTTTGGAGAGAAGACTGGAGTATACGGTTTAAGAGAGGAATCAGGTTTAGTGAAGCCACCTCAAAAATGGTCACAGAACAGTAAAACTTCTATGTCGATCGGATATGAGTTGCTTGTAACTCCTTTACAGATAGTAAATTTTTATGCAGCTATCGGAAATAATGGAATTATCAATACTCCGAAACTTATAAACAAAGTTAAAGTTAAATCAAGGGTTGTTAATCCTCAAACTGTTAGTCGTAGAGTAATGAGTGAGTCAACATCTGATTATTTATTATCACTTATGATTAAGACTGTTAAAACAGGAACGGGTAAAAATGCTCGTAGTAGTATAGTTGATATTGCTGGTAAAACTGGAACATCTAAGAAGTATGATCCACGACTTAAAAGATATTCTGATGAAAATTACATAGCAACATTTGCAGGTGTTTTTCCATCTAATGATCCTAAGATTGCGATGATTGTGGTTTATGATTCGCCGTCAACATCAATTTATGGTGGTGCAACATCGGCACATATATTTAAACAGATTGCAGAGTATCTTGCAGTAGAACTTAATTTATTAAATAGAAGTAGGGTGATTATCGCTAATGTTAATTAAAAATTTGATTACAATTCTTTCTGCTAAAGAAGAAAATGTTGAAGAAAAAAAGATAAATAAAGAAGTTAAAAGCATAGGCTATCATATTGATGATGTAGTTAATAATGTTGATGATGGGCTAGTTTTTTTTGCATATAAAGGAAACAATTTTGACTCAACCGATAGAGCTATAGAATTATATTTAGCTAAAAAAATATCGGTGATTGTAACAGATAGAACGCTTCCTAAAAACATTTCACACATAGTGGTTGATGATGTAAGAACTGCGTTAACGTTAGCATCGATTGCATTTTTTGAGAACAAGTTAGATAGATTAAAAAAAGTAGCGATAACTGGTACAAACGGTAAAACTACAACATCTATTTTGATAGGATCGATATTAAGTTACGCTAAAAACAAAATTGTAACGATCGGTACGAACGGTATTTTTATAGATAAAGAAGTTTTTGATAATAACACTACAACTCCTAGTGGGTATGATTTTGTTAAATACGCTTCTTTAGGAGTTGACGCTGGATGTAGTTATTTAGTATCTGAAGTATCATCTCACGCACTTGATCAGAACAGATTAAAAGGTGTATCATTTGATGTTGCGGTATTTACAAACTTAACGGGTGATCATCTTGATTACCATAAAGATATGGATAATTATTTTGATGCTAAATCTAAATTGTTTGAGGATAATTATTCAGATATTAAAGTTATCAATATAACATCTAAATACGGTGAAAAACTTTTAGCAAAACTTGATAGATCAAAATGTGTAACGTACGCTGTAGGCAAAGAAGCAGATGTTTATTGTATCGATTATAAGATAAGTATTGATGGGCTTGATGCAACTATTTTTATTCATGGCGTTGAATATAATATTAAATCGAAATTGATCGGTGAATACAATTTAGAGAATATTTTAGCTTCAATTGCTGCTGCAAAATCTTTATCAATTGATGATGAAATTATTATTAAAGGTATAGAAACTTTAGAAGCGATTGATGGTAGATTACAGAGAGTTCAAGCAAAAGATTTTACTGTTTTTGTAGATTATGCTCATACAGATGACGCTCTTGAGAATGTTTTAAATACGATCGGTTCTATTGCAACAAGACGTATCATAACTGTCTTTGGTTGCGGTGGGGATAGGGATAAAAGTAAACGCTCAAGAATGGCAAAAGTTGCTGAAAGGTTATCAAGTGTAGTTATCGTAACATCTGATAATCCTAGATCAGAAGAGCCTATGAATATAATTGAAGATATGTTAAGTGAAAGTACAGACAGATCATCATTCATAATTGAAGTGAATAGAACAAGTGCGATTAAGAAAGCGATACTGTTGGCTGATAAAGGTGACATCATTTTAATAGCTGGTAAAGGACATGAAAAGTATCAGATTATCAAAGGTGAGAAAATGATATTTGATGATACTGAAGAAGCATTAATGTATTTGAAAGAGTTTAATAAATGATAGTAAGTAAGTTTGTTAAATCACTTCCATTAATTATATCAAGCGAGATTCTTGACGATATAGAGATAGGCGATATTGTTATAGACTCACGTAAAGTTAAGCAACAAGATGTTTTTATTGCTATAAAAGGTGAAACACATGATGCTAATTTATTTACTAAAGAGGTAATAAAAAAGAAAGCGTCATTACTGATTTTATCTGATAAAAAAGTTTACGATAGTTTAATTTGTAATAAAGTTTTAGTTGCTGATGGTAGAGAATTTTTAATTGATACGGCGAAAGTTTTCTTTGATAGATTTGAAGGTAAGAAGATTTTAATTACTGGATCATTTGGTAAAACTAGCAGTAAAGAGTTGTTGAAATGTATACTTTCAACTAAGCATAAAGTTTATGCGACTGAGGGCAATTATAATAATGAGTTGGGCGTATCGTTAACTGGTATAAATTTAGATATGAACGCAGATTTTATTATTATAGAAGCAGGCAGTAATGCAATGGGCGAGATCTGCTTGTTATCAAAAATGGTTAAGCCAAATATGGTAGTTATCACAAATATCGGTCATGCTCATATAGGCAGATTTGGAAGTTATGAAAATATTGTTCACGAAAAGTTGTCAGCAGTAGATGAAGTTACTGATGCTGGTTCTGTATTTCTGCCAAGAGAATTTTATAATAATGTTCAGTATAAAAAAAGTTTAGATATATACACCTTTGGTGATAAAGACTCAAATATTTCACTTAGTGAAATTAACTCAAACGATAATGGTGTAACGTTTAAGGTAACAACAGGCGATAAGGAGTATAGGTTAAATCATATCTATCATCATATAGCGTCTAACTGTTTACCTTTAATTTTATTAGCAGAGAAAGTTGGATTGTCATACGATGAGATTTATGAAGGCATAGAGTTATACTCTCCACTTAACGGTCGAGGTAATATATTGCATGTAGGTGAGTTGGCGATAGTTGATGATACTTATAATGCAGGGTTTGAGTCTATTATATCAACGGTTAATAGTATCGCTAGTATTGAGGACAGACGCAAATATGTTATCTTAGGTGAGATGGGTGAGATTGATGGATATGAGCAAGAACTTTACATCAAGATACTATCTTTAGTTACGATTTACAGCGATATTAAGTTCTATTTTTTAGGAGCAAGTTTTAGTAAGTTTATAGATAAGGATACGAAAAAATATCCTAATATTAAATTGTATAATTCAAGAGATAAATTATTAGTTGATTTATTAAAGATAGATAAAGCAGAGAAGTGTATATTATT
>CAMQYB010000125.1 GCA_947039055.1 uncultured Deferribacteraceae bacterium | reverse complement strand
AATGCTTACCTATTTTGAATAAGTAAGCATTATTATTAAATTTAAATTTAAATTGTTGTGACTAGAATGGTGCTGCGTATAATCTAGCTCCACCACCACCTAATGTTGCTGGTTTGTCTAAATAGTTATCTCCCATAATATGAACCATAAATGATTTTCCAGGAATATCTTTTATGAATATTTTTGGGCTTAATACTGTTACATTAAGGTTACCATCTTCAGCTACCATCAACTTAGGTAGATCGCCTCTATGTCCATTTCCATCAGGTCCTAAATGTACGCCTGTTTTATCTGGATCCCAATGTCCACCTGCTGCTCCTGCAATAACAACTTTTCCTTCTTTATTAGTTGTTGGAGTTAATGCACTATTCTCATGTAGATGAAAACCGTGTTCTCCAGCTGCTATGTTAGATGCAACAACTTCAATAGATATACCTTCTACACCTAAATCTGTAACTGTAATTGTGCCAACTTCTTTATCTGTACCTTGGTCTGATAAAGTGTATAGCTTGCTTGTTAATGTTTCTTGAGTAACTACTGGTTCTACTACTGCTACTTCAACTTCTTCTTGTTTCTTTTTAGTACAAGCGAACATTGTTAATGCAATTAATAATACTGTAAGTTTTTTCATTTTGATTTCTCCTTTTAGATTACATATATAACTATATTCTATTTTTGAAAAAAAGCTATGAAAAAAATCAAAATCATCTATCTTCTTAATAAGTAAACATTTAATTAATTAATTTTTGATTGCAAACAAAAGCATATATAATACAAATTTAAATTCTAAAAAATATACTTACAATATAATTAATAAGGAATGTTTCAATTGATTTAATTATATTTTAAAAGTACCTACCTATTATAGATAAGTAAGTGTTACTGTTATCAATATTTTTTAATATACTTGATGGGGTGAATTAGAGAGTACATTGAAACACATATTTTACTCACCACGTTTACCTGATGCATACTCACCTGCACAAACATCTAATACTTCTCGCACTGGTTGAATTAATGAATCTTCATATTGACATTTCCACTTACTACCATCATCATTTTGAAGCCCTGCGACTGTCTCACCACTCTTTATAGGTGCATTCTCCATATATGTATAATGTGCCAAGTTGAACGCGTGTGCGACTATTTCATTCGGATCTATACCTTTAAAATGATACTGCATATCTGGAAGTCCTATCGCATAAAGACCTAATGTATCGATAACCATATCATCTGTACCCTCTATATTAAAAAAACGAATATTCATTCCGTAATATAAAAACCTTTCTTCCCTTGATATCGTTTGATTACGGATTTTATCTGGCAGTATCAACTTACCTGCTGACTCAATCCATATAGCTTTACAGCTAGGATACAGATCTATAACAACCTCTAACCAGTCCATAAGCATTTCACAACGTTCTTTATAATCTAGTAGCGATGACATCATATCAAAAATATTTATCTGATATAAACATTTTGAAAGAATTTCAGCTGAGTTCTCTATATCCCAAAATTGACTGCGTGAGACTGCATCAATTGTACTCTCATCAAACTCTGTAGCATTCGATAGAACAACTTGTGCTGGCATAGAGCCTTCTGCAAACTGAACAGCATATTTTTTAATTGCAAATAACTGCATAGCCTCTTTGTATGATGTAGCGTTCGTATCTCCTATATCGTGAAACTTGTCAATTAACGCTTTTTCAACTGTTTCTAAATCTACTTTTACTGGAGATTTTTCAAATAATAATCGCATCATAAATAAATTTTTAAATTCTGCATTTGTTGTTGTATCCTGATTTAACGATGACATAATAGCAACCTCTTATAAAATATATTGATACAAATATTATAGATATATGTTGATGTTAAATCAATAAAAATAGATAATATAATCCACTAGTATAGCGAGGTGTTTTATATGGGTGTTTGGGGAATGGGGATTAAAGATAATGACACATCGGCTGACGTGTATGAAACTTTTTTTGAAAATTATAATAACGGCTTACAACCCACTGAAATCAAAAATATTATCTTAACTCAGTTTGAGTTTAGTGTTAATAACTGTGATGATAAATATAACGTTATCCTACCTCTTGCTTTATGTTTATGGGAAGTTTGTGCATTAGACAATAATCTTTACCAACAAGTTAAATCTATTATAGATAACGGCGAAGATTTAAACGCTATAAGAGGACTTGAAGCAACAGATGATGATGTTAAAAAACGAGCTATAGTCTTAACAAAATTCTTAGATAAAATATCTATACCTAAAGAGAAACCTAAAGCTAGACGTAAACCTCCTGTTACGCTTGATACGATCTATAAATCTGGCAGTTGTGTTTCATTTAAACGTTCTGATAATAGTTATGGTGGTGCGATAATTATTGAAAGCTGTTTCTACAAAAATAACGGTAGAATGAGTATTGTGCTTACAGATATGAATATGAATGATCGTCCAATGTTTGAACAGTTTCTAAACTCTAAAATGCTTAATTTTGAGTGGGAAGAAACTTATGGAGGAAGCGATCGGTTTTTTGCTAAAATAAATAAAAAAGGTGAAAAAGTGACTGGAAGAATTTCTGTTTCATCTTGTGAATATTCTAACGCTAAAGAACGAAATCAGTATTTTGATAGTTGTAATGATATATTCGAGGTCATCGGACAACTACCTCTATTTATTAAAATACTACTATCAACTTCTTATATAAAAGGAGATAGTCTTGCAGATATTCTTGATTATCGTTTCAAGAAGTTTGAAAACAGATCTGATGAATTATTAAATGAATTAACTCCATTATTAAGTGGTAAAAAATAGATTATTTACTGATATGTATATGAAAAAAACACTGTATTTACCGTAATTTAATTGCACTTATTTAAATCATCTTACATAAAGTGTTTTATAAAGTCATTAAATCTGTTTTTTTAGATATTTTATGATGCTTTTATCACCATTATCAATAGCTACATCAAGTGCTGTTTGACTATTATTGTCTTTAGCATTAATGTTTGCACCCTGCTCTATTAGATACTTAACTATAGCTAGATTACAGTAACTTGATGAAGCTATTAATATAGTGCTACCGTTATTATCCCTGCTTTCTATATCTGCACCTTGCTCACATAAATATTTTATTATATTCAAATGATCGTCGTATAACGCCCACATAAGTGGAGTGTCGCCGTCCTCACATTTAGCATTTATGTTTGCTCCCTGCTCTATTAGATATTTAACTACTTTTAATTGTCCTTCATACGATGCCAACATAAGTGATGTTCTGCCGTCATTATTCCTGCTTTCAGTATCGGCACCGTTTTCAATAAGAAGCTTAACTATACTTAATGAGTTCGTCTGAGAGGCTATCATTAATATCGGTTCACCGTCTTTATGCTTAGAATTAACATCTTCACCTTTTAAAATACATTCTTTAACTTTCTTAATGTAACCTGCTGATACCCAATCAACTATTGTCATTTTACTAGCGTCAGCATCTTTTGATAATAGGTATTTAACCGCATCTAACCATCCATAATTTGATGCATTTTTTAATGCTGTGTATCCACCCTTTGCCTTAGTATTTATATCTGCACCATGCTCTATTAGATGTTTAATAGTTGGTAGTTGTCCGTGCCCTGCTGTATGTATTAACGCTGTAAAACCATCTTTATCTTTACTATTAACATCAGCACCATTATCAATTAAATACTCTACTGCTTGAGAGTCGCCAAGATGTGCAGATAGATTTAACAACGTATCGCCACGTTTATTTTTGATCTCAATATCAGCTCCAGCTTGATGAAGAAAACATAGAACTTCATAAAACTCTTTCTCTACAGCCCACATGATAGGCGTCCACCCTAGAGTGTTTTGAGAGTTAAGATCGGCACCTTTACTTATTAGATATTTAACAGTTTCGATATGTCCAAAAAGTGATGCATTAGCTAAAGCACTGTTTCCAAATTTATCTCTTAACTCAACATCTGCTTTGATACTTATTAAATATTTAACAATCTCTAACCGTCCATAAAGCGAAGCAAGCATTAATAATGTAGACTTCTCTTTGCCTCTTGTATCAATTAAAAAGCCGTTTGAGATAGCCTCTTTTATTGATGACAAATCACCCTCTTTTACAGATTTTGTAAGTTTTTTGTTAAGTTTTAATATGTTAGAATTCTTGATATCTATCTCCTGCTTGTTATATGTTTTTTTATTATTACGTGTATTTATATCAGTCTATGTTTTGTTAGATAATCTATTTGATCTTTACGTTTTGAAAGTAGAATTTTTGCTAAAGGGATAGATTTTTTTCATAATAAGTTATTTGCCTCTGTTTGATTACTACTGTTATTATCACAATTTGTTTTATTTAATAGTTATTTATCGTTGTAATTTTAAAGCATCTAAAAGTTAACTATTTAGCACCTTTGCTTTTTAGGTAAGTTACAATATCAGCATATCCCTTATCTGTTGCGTACATTAATGCTGTGAAATTAGCTTCCCCTTTAATATTAATATCAGCACCGTTTTCTACTAAAAACTTAACTACATTTATATGTCCATTTGCAGCAGCAGTAATTAACGCTGTTGTGTTATATACAAGTTCTTGAGTGTTAAGTTTAGCACCTTTTGAAACTAGATACTTAATGATATTTAGATACCCTTTCTTTGAGGCGATCATAAGTGGAGTTATACTATCATATCCACGACGATTAACATCAGCACCTTTATCAACTAGGTATGTAGTCATCTCTAAATCACCTATTGATACAGCATAATCTAATGCAGTTGTGTTAAAGTCATCAGTAGTATCTACATCAACTCCGTTCTCTATACACTTTTTAACGCCTGCTAAATTGCCCTCTTCTGCAAACATAGTTATCTCTTCTGCGTATGCTTGGCTACTTAAAATAAGTACGATTAATACGGTTAAACATTTAAAAATATTCATTACTTAGCTCCATTAATTTTTAGATATCCTACTATATCATCACGTTTATATTCAGTCGCCTTAATAAGTGCAGTGTCGCCTTTTTTACTCTTCATATTGATGTTTGCACCGTTATCAATTAGGTATCTAACAACATCAAAATATCCCTCTCCTGAAGCCAATATTAATGCTGTGTTGCCATATTTATCATCTTGAAGATTTATATCTACACCGTTCTTTATTAGATATTTGACAGCTAATAAATTCCCTCTAAGCGACGCCCACATCAACGCTGTGTTACCGTATTGATCCTGAAAAGTATGATCTGCACCATTACTCAATAATACTTTTACTATTTCAATATCGTTATTTTGTGATGCATACATTAACGCTGTATCGCCGTATTGATCTACTAGATTAATATTAGCACCTTTTAAGATCAAATATTTTATAATATCAAGATGCTGAGCTCTTGTTGCCTCGATTAATGCCGTGCTGTGATCGTCTCTAATATTAATATCCATTCCGTTATCTATACAGGTTTTAACACCTGTCAAATCACCTTTTTCAATATAGATAAATATATCTTGTGCATATACTTGGCTACTTAAAAACAGTATAACAAATATTAGTAATGGTCTAAAAAGTATCATTAAATTGCTCCTTTCTTCTCTAGATAATTAGCAATTTCATCTTGTTCAAAATAAGTTGCTAATTTTAAAGCTGTATCTTCATGCTTATCTTTGACATTAAGGTTAGCACCGTTTTCCACTAAACATCTTACAACCGCTAAAGGACACTCAAACGATGCCCACATAAGAGGTGTAGCACCATTAAGATCTTGAGCATTTATATCTGCACCTTTTTGTATAAGATATTTTATTGTGTCTATATGTCCTAATTGAGAAGCCATGATTAATGGTGTAAAACCTTGATCATTATGTACATTTATTTCTGAACCATTTTCAATTAAATATTTTGCTAAATCAAACTTTTGATGAAATATAGCTACCATTAAAGCCGTCTCACCTTTATCATTTGTGATTTTTACATTTGTGTTACTAATATTAATAAATGATTGTACCTTCTTAAAACTACCACTTTTTATTGCACTAAAAATATCTGCATTTTTTAAATTTCGTTTTATTTTATCATAAAAATATATCACAGCAATAAATGTCACTACTATAAAGAATATGTGAGTACCTTTCATAACACACTCCTAATAAATTATTTAAATAAATA
>CAMQYB010000124.1 GCA_947039055.1 uncultured Deferribacteraceae bacterium | reverse complement strand
CGAGATTCTCCGGAGTGACTGGAGTTCAGACGTGTGCTCTTCCGATCTTCAACAGCTTAGCTTAATGAGTTTAATGCTGAGCCTGATTTAAACCATTTGACTTGTTGCTCATTATACGTATGTTTAAGTTCGATTATATCATCACTTCCATCAACATGATGGATAGTTGCTTCTAACAATTTATTAGGTGTTAGATTACCAACTTTACTGATTGATATTTTGTCTCTCTCGCATATCTTATCGTAGTCGTTTGCATCATTAAATGTTACTGCAAGAACACCTTGTTTTTTCAAATTCGTTTCATGAATTCTTGCAAAACTTTTTGCCACAATTAATTTAACATTTAAAAATCTAGGCTCCATAGCAGCGTGCTCTCTACTTGATCCTTCACCGTAATTATCTTCTGCGATAACTATTGATGATATACCTTTCGATTTATAATCTTTCGCAACTGATGAAACTTTATCAAAATCACCTGTTAACTGATTTAAAACTGCATCCGTTTTATCGTTAAAGGAATTCGTTGCACCCATTAAAAGGTTGTTAGATATATTCTCTAAATGTCCTCTATATTTTAGCCATACACCCGCCATAGATATATGATCAGTCGTACATTTTCCCTTAACTTTAATCAACAGAAACATATCATTAAAATCATCTGCTTTAAATTGTGGAAACGGTTTTAATACTTGTAATCTCTCAGATGTTGCAGATATCACAACTTTAGTCGTTGCGCCCTCGCCTGTCGGTTTAATACAACCTCTATCTATAGACATAAAATCGTTCTTAGGCAGAACCTCTCCAGTTGGTGGATCTAGCTTAACTTGCTTGCCATCTTTATTTTTTAACGTATCAGTAATCGGATTAAACAGCAATGACCCTGCAATCGTTAACGCTGTTGTAAGCTCTGGAGATGTAATAAACGCATGAGTATTAGCGTTACCATCAGCACGTTTTGCAAAATTGCGATTGAACGATGTAACAATAGAATTTCTTCGGGTTTTGTCCGTTGTCTTTCTATCCCACTGTCCGATACAAGGACCACAAGCATTCGCCATAACAACTGCGTTCGTACCTTTAAATTTATCTAAAATACCATCACGTTTTATAGTTGATAAAATTAAATCCGATCCTGGATTAATAATTAAATCACCTTTCATCTCTAAATTTTTCTCATCAACTTGAATAGCAATCGATGCTGCTCTTCCTAAATCTTCATAAGATGAATTTGTACACGATCCTACTAACCCAACTTCAACAACATCTGGATAGTTCATCTCTTTAACTTTCTCTTTTAACTTAGATAAAGGTGTTGCAATATCAGGAGTGAATGGACCATTTATATAAGGTTCAACTTCATCTAAATTTATCTCTATAACTTTATCAAAATATTTATCTGGATCTGCTACCACTTCATCATCAATCTTTAAATAATCTTTATACTGCAATGCAATCTTTGCAAGCTCATCTCTACCAGTTGCTGTAAGATATTCAGCTGAAATTTCATCAAATGAAAAGATAGATGTAGTTGCACCAACTTCTGCTCCCATATTAGTGATAGTAGCTCTACCCGTTGCAGATAACGATTTTACACCGTCGCCAAAATATTCTATAATATAATTAGTGCCACCTTTAACCGTTAACATACCAACAACTTTTAATATGATATCTTTAGCCGTTGACCAGCCATTTAATTTTCCTGTAAGTTTTATACCTAGAAGTTTAGGCATTTTAAGTTCCCACTCCATACCTGTCATCACATCAACGATATCTGCACCACCTACGCCTATTGCAACCATTGAAAGTCCACCTGCGTTTGGAGTGTGTGAGTCTGCTCCTATCATCATTCCACCTGGAAATGAGTAGTTCTCAAATATAACTTGATGTATTATTCCAGCTCCTGGTTTCCAACAATCTACACCGTATTTTGATGAGACTGTTTTAAGGAATGAGTAGACCTCTTCATTCTCTTTCTCAGCACAATCTAAATCTTCTTTAGCACCACTAAACGCTCTTATTAAATGATCGCAATGTACCGATGCTAATGCCATACTTTTTGTTCTGCCTGAGTTCATAAATTGAAGTAACGCCATCTGTGCTGTAGCATCTTGCATAGCAACTCTATCTGGACGAAAATTTACATAATCATCCCCTCTTTTGAAACTCCTAATATCCTTAGGGTTGTATAGGTGAGAGTATAATACCTTCTCGGCAACCGTCATAGGACGTTTTAATATCTCTTTTGCTTTGTCGATACGATCTTTAAATTCTTTGTAAAAATTGTCTGTCATAATATTTCTTCCAGTACTCTTTAATATATATTTTGTCTGATCTAATTAATCAATAATACTCGCTAACCGTAATAGAATTATATCTACTATCCTTTATCTTGATCTAGTACACAACGGATCAATCTATACTACTTCTTCTGCTTATCCTGCTTCTGCTTATCCTGCTTCTGCTTATCCTGCTCCTGCTTATCACTATATATTATACACGCGTCTTTATCACCTAATGAACAAGCTCTTTCATAAAACTTATACGCTTTATCTCTATCAGCTCCAAACGCCGTATCTTTAAGATAATTCCCTGCCAACTTAGTACATGATAAAGCATCATCCATGTCGCAACCTTTCTTGTAATACATCTCACTCTTATACATATCAACTTTCACATCAGTACCGTTTTCATACATCTGAGCTATATTCAAACAAGCGTTAATCTCGCCACCATCACAAGCAGTCATATATAAATTAATAGCTAACTGAACATCCTTTCTTACAAGCTCGCCCTTAGTATAAAGTATACCTAAGTTGTTGCATGCTGATGATAATCCCCAGTCACAAGTCTTAGTATATAAATTAATAACGATCTTATCATCTATTATAATATAACCATCAGCGTATAACTGAACAAGATTGAAACACGCATCTCTATTGCCTGATAAACAAGCCTTATCATAGAAAACTGTTGCTGATAAATAATCCTGTTTCACGCCCTTACCTGCACTATATAAATATCCTAAAGCCGAACACGCATTAGAGTTTGTACCTGCACAACCTAGTTGAAAATAATCCGCAGATTTAACGTAATTAACCTCTACTCCCTCGCCGTTAAAATACATAATACCTGTACTGTAACAAGATGAATATAGATCTAATGTACAAGCTTTTTCAAAAAGTTTTAAGGCATCTAAATAATTCTGTTCACTGTTAATCTGATTTGAAACATTAAGAAATGCTCCTTGCTCACACGCTATACTATAATTTAAATCGCAACCTTTAAGGTAAAATGATATAGCTTTTGGCTTATCAACTTCTGCACCTAAACCTGTTGAATATATCTTGCCAAGTTCAAAACACGCAACCTGCTCTTTAGATGAACATAACTTCTCAAACTGCTTTATTGAAAGATCGTAATCGCCTTCACCGTATGATTTAAACGCAATCTCTAATCTATCTCTTGATGCACACGAAATAGACATAAGGAAAGTTAAAGATAGTAACATCAATTTTAATATCATTTATAATATACCACTCTAATAATCAGTTTAATAATTTATAGCAACTAAGTAACATAGTAATTACTTACTCTCAACAAGCGTATCTTTATCTTCTGAGAATTTGCTCTCAAGAAGCTCTACATAATGACTGCACGCTTCAAGATGATCGCCTTGACAAGCTATATCATAATAATATATAGCTTTCTCGATATCCTGACCCATACCTATTCCTAATTCATATATACCACCGATCATCGAACAAGCTTCCATGTTTTTTAAACTACAAGCTCGCATATATAAACCAAGCGTTCGCTCTGGATCAAATCTTATTACCGTTCCTCGTTCATATAAATCAGCAAGCTTCATGCAACCTAATGCACTATCAAGACTGCACGAATGATCGTAATACTCTAACGCTACATAATGATCCTGCTTAACACCAAAACCTTTCTCGTATATTATACCAAGTCCTAAATAACCGTATAAACTTCCTGATGAATGTAACTTCTTATAAATAGATATCGCTTTCTTATAATCTTTCTTAACAACCGTGCCTTTAATATAAAACTCTGCAAGAAAATAACACGCTTCATCATTCTTATCAGCACATCGTTTCTCAGCCTTCTTAAAAGCTTCCATGCCATTAAATGTATCTATGCCTATACCGTTATTATCAACCTGTGTATTAACATTGCTATTATCACCCTCTACCTTTACATCACTCTTTAAAGTATCCACCTTGACAGATTTCTTATCAACTGGTTTTGCCGAAACAACACCTGAAAATATCGGTAAACAAAATAAAAGTGATAATAGTAATTTAATCATCATAACATGTACGCCTACCTATTTTATAATTATAACATCTATAATCATTCTATAAAATCTTAACATAATACAGCAAATTCAGTATTACCTAAAAATAATTAGAACATACATTATAACAGATTAGATAATACGGTCAATAGATAAAAGTATCAGTAACATAGCAAGCTGAAATTAATATAGTTATTTAAAGTGTGATCAAATACTTAGATTGTATAGATAAACAGTATTTAAAATTGATATTATAAATTAAAATAGATATATGAACGAAAAGTATATGATAAATATATGATAAATGTATTGCAAAGTGCATAATAAGCATTAAGTGCATAATAAGTATTAAGTATATTGTTATTATTTAAAATGGACATAATATTGTATAATTGATTTGTTAAGATATTATAGTTAGAAAGTTTAAAAATGCGCCCGACAGGAATCGAACCTACAACCCTTTGATCCGTAGTCAAATACTCTATCCAATTGAGCTACGGGCGCATATAAAACCTCAGTAAGCTAGCATAAATTTTCAAAGATTGCAACACCTTTAATATATTAATTATACATTTTTAACATATTAATTACTCATAACCTCAAAGAGTGATAAAAATATTAACAAACTAAATACCTTATAAATACCATTTGATTACAACGGAAAGTAGCTCGCGTAAAGGTTCTTATAATTGACATAAAAGAATATATCAGATATAATTGTTGTTAAAATTTATATTGGTGAACAAATGAAAAAAACATTCCTATTAATTGTAGCGTTATTAATTATTCCATATACGATGCTTACTGCGAAAACTAAAGAAACTGTATCGGTTACAATGGAAACAACTCTTGGTAATATAGTTATTGAACTGTATCCTGACAAAGCTCCTAAAACTGTTGCAAACTTTCTTAAATATGTTGAAGACGGATACTATAACGATCTTATTTTTCATAGAGTTATCAATAGCTTCATGGTGCAAGGTGGAGGATTTGATAAAGATCTTAAACAGAAAAAAACTTATGCTCCTGTTGTAATTGAGTCAGATAACGGCGTAAGTAACCTAAGAGGAACGATTGCGATGGCTAGAACTTCTGATCCTAACTCTGCTACATCACAATTTTTTATCAATCATCAAGATAATCTATTCCTTGATTACAAAGCGAAAACTACTGCTGGATACGGATATACTGTGTTTGGAAAAGTTGTTAAAGGTATGGATGTTGTTGATAAAATAGCGTTATTAGAAACTGGATCAAGACGTGGGTTCAATGATGTGCCTGATGCTCCTGTTCTAATTAAATCTGTAAACATAATAAAGAAAAAATAAATCACTAATATGGTGCAATAATGCCTCCAATAACAAAAAAAGTCTCTGATAAGAAAACTGTTGGAAAAAAAACAGCTACTGTGATAAGTAACAAAAAGAACGAAGAACAGTTGAAAAAAGATAAAACTGTAGCACTCAAAAATAATAAAACAGTGGCTAAAATAAAAAGTCCAAAGGTAGAGAAAACTATTAAAGATAAAAAACTTCAAACAACTCCTAATGATAGTAAAATTGCCGTAAAAAGTAGTAAAGGTAATGTTAAAGAGAGCAAAATTGTAGCAAATAACAGTAAAACTGCTGTTAAAGATAGTAAGATTGTAGATAAAAGTAGTAAAAACACTTCAAAAAATAGTAAGACAATTGTCAAGGGTAGTAAAAAAATGGCTAAAGATAGCAAAACCGTCGCTAAAGATAGTAAAAGTAAAACTGTAGCATCAAAAGCTGTTACTGAAAAAATTAAAAAAGAAACAAAAACTCCTAAAATAGTTAAAAGCAAAGAGAAAGCTTTAGCTGTGAAAGAGAGTAGTAAAAAAACTGTAGATAAGAA
>CAMQYB010000123.1 GCA_947039055.1 uncultured Deferribacteraceae bacterium | reverse complement strand
TAAATCTGATTAGTAAATCTGATTATAATACATTATAAGGTCTAAATAAACAGTAACCGTCAACTAGATATAATTAGTAACGCTTTATGAGATAACATCATTCATATCACAGCCGATATTTGATAGTTTATCTGCAACTGTATTCTTCTCACGCCTAACATGTGCAAAGGTATAATTAGCAGAAGATAAAATCTTCATGAGCTCTAAATATATAACTTTAAGCTTACTATCTTTTACCCGATACTGCCCATTAACTTGTTTCACGATCAGTTCTGAGTCAAGAAAAAAATCTGCTTCAAACGGTTTATGATTAGAGTCAAGATATTTAACTGCCTCAAGTACGGCTGTATATTCAGCTATATTATTAGTAGATAAACCGATCGGAAATGCACTCTCTTTTACGATATTATCTTGATCATCATATACGATAAATCCACATCCAGATAACCCAGGGTTACCTCGTGATGCTCCATCTGAAAAAACTTTATATCTCATATCTATTCTTCCGTACTTACAACTTCTTCTTCTTGATAATATAAAATTCTTTGGCAATATGGACAAGAATAAATTGATGCATCTTTTTTAACATCAACATACAATTGAGGAGGTAGATGCATATAACAACCGTTACACACTTCATCTTTAACTTTTGCAACAGCGATATTTTTTCTATATCCTCTTATTCTGTCATATTTAGATAATTGAACTTTACTAATCTTTGTTGCCTGTTCAGCTCTTTCATTAACTAATACTTCAAGTTCAGCGTGTAGCTCTTTATCTTCTTCTCTTTTCTCAGAAGTAACACCACTTAATTCTAACTCTAAACCATCTTTAAGTTCTGTTATTGTTGCAAGTTCAGATTCATATCCGTAGTTAGCTGACAACATTTCTTTTAACGTTTTATCGCTATCATCAATAGTTTTTTTCAAGTTATCTTGTTCACGTAGAACAGATTGGTACTCTTTGTTGTTCTGCACAGTCATTAGTTTTTTCTGTGAATTAGCAAACAACTCTTTACGTTCATTAAGTTCTTTTTCTAACTGTAAATACTCTTTCTTATTTGTTTCTAAAGCTGATCCAATAGCTTTGTGACCACTGACTGCTTTGTCCAACCGATCTTTAATAGCTTGCATCTGTGACGGTGTGTTACTTACTACTGAGTTAATTTCTGCAATTCTGCTATCCATTGATTGAAGCTTTACAAGATGAGCTATTACTTCCTGCATTTTCTTTTACCTCCATGAAATAATTGATTCTATTTCACTTTTTATTAAAACATCTACTTTAAATTTATCTTTTAATACTTCTGCTAATCTATCAAGATATATCGACTCTGAATACTGATGAGTTATATCAATAATACATATCCCAGCCTCTCTAGCGTCAAGAGCGTCGTGGTGTTTTAGATCTCCCGTTAGAAGAACTTTTACACCATGTTTTAAACAATCTTTAAAGCTTGATGCTGATGATCCTGATGATATAGCTATTTTACTAAACGGCTCAATCTCTTTCATATTACTACTAATATTTTTTATATGTAACCTATCTTTTAAATAATCTATAAAATCTTGTAATGAATAAGTTTTATCTAACTCTGCTATCAGACCAAAACCGTAACTTAGACCACTATCTAGTTTTATAAAATCATACGCAGGCTCTTCATACGGATGAGATGTTTTTACAGCTTCAATAACATCATTCATATATCTTTTATCAACGATACACTCTAATTTTACCTCATCAACCTCAACAGGTTGTAACTGTTTACCGATAGTTGGATTTGCTTTTTCATCAGGTGTAAATCGTCCAGTAATATTAGTTAAAGAGGCGACGTTACTATAGTTTCCCATCTTACTTCTATTAGCATCAGTTACTGCTTTGAAAACTTTATCTGATGAAGTAGTTGGAGTGCTTACAGAGAATTTATATCGTTCAACCTCGCCTTCAATAGTTAAAGGTTTCTTAATAACTTTAGCAGATAATTTATGAGCTATACAACTGTTAATACAATCATCAGCTACATCAATATTTGTGTGATATGAAAGGATAGATATATTGTTTTTTATAGCTTTAACAACCTTTCTACCGATCGCTGTATTTACATCAATACTTGTGATTTTTGAGAAAAAAAGAGGGTGATGAGTTAATATTAACTCGCACCCAGTGTGTATCGCTTCTTCAATAACATCTTCAGTAATATCAAGACTAAGTAGTAGCCTAGATACTTTGATTTCTTCGCCTAAATAAATTTGTAATCCAGAATTGTCCCAACTGGATTGCTTATGAATATCCGCAAACTCTCTTTCAATAAATTTTGCAATATCATTAATTTTTACAGTCATACACTCTCATGTAAAAGAACTAAAATAAATAAGTAAATAAACAACAAGATAATTTATGGGCCAACTAGGACTTGAACCTAGGACCTACCGGTTATGAGCCGGTTGCTCTAACCAAGCTGAGCTATTAGCCCGTAAAATCAGGAGTATGCAGACTATCATTTATTCACGAACTAGTCAAGTTCTTTCTAATATAATAAACTTAATATAGATATCTATACCTAAAACAATGTATCACACTTTCTACTATTTAACCAACCTAATTATATAATTCTCTTATATTAATTTTTTCATCAATCTACAAATAGACTCATTCACAGTAACTTTATTACTAAATACCTCATCAAAATCCACTAATACAATAATATTATCTTGAAACCCAGTCATAAGTCCAGACTTACCTTCAAGAAGTGCTTCAACCGCAGCTATACCCATCTGTGAGCCTAACATCCTATCAGTTGCAGTTGGAGTGCCTCCTCGTTGGATATGTCCTAAAACAGTGATCCTTGCATCAAAATCTCCACACTCTGCTAACTGTAACGCAACATCTTCTGCTTTGCCTGCTCCTTCTGAAAGGATTAATATATTTCTTGTCTTGCCTTCTTTATATCGATTAATAAACATATTACCGATTTCATTAATATCATGTGGCACTTCTGGAATAATAACAGCATCTGCTCCTGTAACTATCCCTGCGACTACTGCTAAATAACCACAATTACGTCCCATAACCTCGATTATAAAAGTTCTACCGTGTGATGACGCTGTATTATTTATCATATCTATCGAACTTGTTATAACATTTAATGCTGTATCAACTCCTAATGATAGATCTGTTCCGTATAGATCGTTATCTATTGAACCTGGTATTCCTATACATTTAATACCGTATTTATCTTGAAGAAGTTTAGCCCCTGTTAAAGAACCATCCCCACCTATAACTATCAACGCTTCGATACCATGCTCTTTTAAGTTTTTGACAGCTTTAGCTTGTCCTGCATCTGTCTTAAACTCTAAACTTCTTGCACTCCTTAATATCGTACCACCACGACTTAGAATATTAGATACATCGCTATGAGCTAGTAGACTTATTCTACCATCAATCATACCTGCATATCCTGATTCTATACCGTATACTTCTAATCCACTATATAAGCCACAACGCACAACTGCACGAATTGCAGCGTTCATTCCTGGGCTATCTCCACCACTTGTCATAACACCGATTTTTTTCACTATAATCCTCCTTAAACACAGTAATTTATAGAAAATAGTAACACTATATTATAATACTTATCAATAGTTTAGCCTATAAAATAAACATTTTTACAACTATTTAGCTGATGACATTTTTAACAGTAACGACTCTAAAATTATCTTTGAAAAGTCTTTGTTAAGATATATTAGATTATTATAAAATGGAAGATCAATTTTAAATACTTTACAATCTGTTACGGATGAAGCGTCGTAATTATATCCACCTTTATCAAGTACGGCAACCTCTCCGAAAAAATCATCCTTAGATAATTTAACTTTACGACCATCTATATCTAACTTTACAACACCCTCTAATATAACATAAAGATATCTTGCATCATCACCTTTTGAAAAGATTTTTGCACCTTTATTGATTGTAGTCGCCTTATCTGAAATCGCAAGATATATATTCTTAAATAAAAAATTGTTCACAAACGAACCGTTACCTTTCTTTATCACAAGAAAATATTCGATCAGTTCAAGATATATATACCTATTTCTAACATATATAAATTGTGCTGAAAAATATAGAAATATAAAAAACAGATGCATCCAAAACAACATTACTATAACAGAACTTATTATACCATAAACTAAGTAATATGTCGCAACATGAATAACTTTCACTAACACCTTATTCAAAAACGTTATAAGTATAGTGAACAGTATTGAACCGTATAAAACATCTGATCTATTAACTTTTATCATAGGAAGATATTTGAAAAGCATAAATGATAAAATAAACATAAAAAATATGTTCGCAAAAAATGAGATATCGCCTATGAGATTTAATTTATCAAATAAACTATCTATAAACGAATTATCCATAAATGATGATTTTATCGTATTGAAAAAATCGTTATCAAATATACCACCAACTTTATTAGATATGTTTGATAATTTATCGACTATAACCTCTGATAAAAACGCTACGAACGCTATTAACATTATAAGTGGTATCGTTATGAGTGATACTAAACTATCAGTTATAAATCTATGTTTTTCACCGTCATCAAATATAATCTTAAACGTCGTTCTTATGCCTGATAATATATATTTCGACGACCATACAATCGCTATCAAACTTAGCACACTAACTGTACCTAATGGTGGCGGATTAAATAATCCTATACTCTCAAAAAATGATTTATTTATCGCTGGATTGATTTGTGATAATAGACTTACCATACTCTCTAATACGTTGTGGATACCTAGATTGAAAAAGTTTAGAAAATAGAATAACACCAATGTGATAGGTACGATTGACATGATAAAATAATATGCACCAGATGCTGCATGATTTAATAACCCTCTATCTGAGAAAAACTTTGCAGTAAAATATACTTGTCTTAAAAACATAGGGATAAATGTGAAATTAAAAATTTTTCTAACTTCTTTTGACTTATCTGTCATTATATAATTAAACTCATTGTATAGATTTTTTAGATAACTGTATCTTAATAATATTGAAGAGATTTGCGATATTAATTAAGTAATCAGTTGTTCCGATTAGAAACTTATTAATATTAACGGATAATAAATATATTATTAATAAGTTATGATATAATAGTAATAGAAAAATTGCAAAGATTTTTTGCATTATTTTATTGACAGAAAGATGAATGGAATGTATACTCTTCTCTTAACATTAATATTTAACTTAGGTGGGGTTGCAAGTGGCACATACATTATCAGCTAAAAAAAGAATTAGACAATCAGAAAAACGTAAAATCAGAAACAAATCAAACAAATCATTTATGAAAACAACTGTTAAAAAAGTTGATAAAGCGATTATTTCAAATGATCCTAATTTACCAGCATTAGTAAAAGCTGCTGTTAGTACAATTAACAAAACTGTACGTTTAGGCAAAATTCATAGAAATCAAGCTGCAAGAAAAGTATCAAGATTGACTCTAAAATTCAACGCTGCTATGAAAGCAAGTAGCAATAGCTAATCCCTACCTAAAATTTAAGCTATACAAAATTTAAAAATATACCGTAACTACTTCTTGTGGCTACGGTTTTTTTGTGTACAGATATATAAACTATACGATTAAACAATCAATCTATCTATTGTTAATCAATCTATCAGTCACAAATCAATCAATTTATCAGAGAATTAGCACTCTGGTAAGTTTTATAATATAAACACCCTACTCTACTAACATATCCAACACGCTGTGGACTTTTAGTCCCATGTATCTACAATCAACAACAACCAAGGGGGTTTTACTCCCTTACGTCTAGCTGATAGAATTACTTAACTGAACATCCTAGTTCTTTAGAGTTTGAAAATAATGACAAAAAGATGGAGATAGAAAAAATGTCTGAAATATTTTCTGAGTTATCAAAATCTATGACTAAAGCTGACACAAATTTATATGACGAACTCTTAAAAATATTAGATAAAAGCAAAAATAATAACAAAGACTTAAACAATGATGAAAACAAAGACGTAAATAATGATGAAAATAATAATGAAAATAAAGATGTGAGTAATGATAATCAAACCAATAGCTAAATAGTACGAACTAATATTTTTATAAAATATGCTTGAACGATATTATTTTTTACATGCACCTTACAAATACTAAATCATCAGTCTATAAATCTTTTATGGTAAGATTGCAACCTTTTAATATTCATCTCTCTATGTTTGAATACGTAGAGAGAATAATTTATTAGCTCGTGCAATATGCAGAATAA
>CAMQYB010000122.1 GCA_947039055.1 uncultured Deferribacteraceae bacterium | reverse complement strand
ACTTACCAAAACGCTATATTATGATAGTTAGCTTTGTTAATTATTACATTTGTCAGAACTCAATATTGTGATAAATAACTACTATTCACACTTACCAAAACGCTATATTATGATAGTTAGCTTTGTTAATTATTACATTTGTCAAAACTCAATACTGTGATAAATAACTACTCTTAATCTTCCATCGCTAAAGCGTCTTCAATATCAACAACTTTGTTAAAAAACAGTTTATCACTTTTATGTATCGGTGTTAAACTTTTAAATCCGTTTAAACTTTTTAAAGATGATATCAGTTCAAAAGATGGTTTAATATTATATTTTGTTGGAAGTGCAAGTATAGTGCTAAATTTATCTTTCTCCTCAATAAAAAGTTTTACAGGCATTTTGCCAGGATGTTCAGCAAGCACTGTGTTTAATTTATTGCTATCTGTATCACTTTTTTGAAGATTGAAATTTATAGATACAGCACCTAACTCTTTTTCGATAGCGTCACCAATGTCTAAAATTTCATCGACTAAAACTGTCCCTCTTGATGACACATTATCGGAGTTATTTGATACTCTTCCTTTAACGGTTAGTAGCTCATTTTTCTCTAATAGGTTTTGATATTTAGAGAACTGTCTTGAGAAGAATATAAGTTCAATATCGCTATCAAGTCCAAGCAATCTAACAACAGCCATTTTCTGCATTTTTTTAGTCATCTTAATCTGTACAGAGTCTATCATTCCAGTTATAAGAACAGCTGTATCGTGAGCGTATGATTTAATAGATAGAAAGTTTTCACTAATAAGTGAGATGATAGGTTCAAGCTCTTTAAGTGGATGATCGGATATATAAATACCAGTTAATTCTCTCTCTTTTTCAAGGAGTTCTTTTTTAGGCATTTCATCTATCTCGTTATAGAATTCTACTTCATTTTCATCAGTCTCAATAAAATCTTCGATAGTAGAAATCCCTTTAGCTCTAAGTTTTGCAGTATGGTTTGCACCTTGTAGACACTCTTCATATATACTTAAATGTTGCGATCTAAATTTATTAAAACAATCTAACGCACCAGCTAAGATTAGAGACTCAACAGTTTTTTTGTTTAATGCTTTAGAGTCTAATCTTTTACACATTTCATAAATACTTGTAAATTTACCGTTTTTCTCACGTTCAGTAACGTAGCTATCTATTATATTTGCACCAACATTTTTTATAGCAGAAAGTGCAAAACGCATACCATGTTCTTTTTCATCATATCTAAAATCTATAAAGCTATGGTTGATACTTGGGATAAGAATATTATATCCTAAAGTTTCAGCATCTTTAAGATGTCTAATAAGATCATCTGATGCGTCTATATCACTTGTTAAAAGTGCAGGTATATATTGATTAGGATAATGTTTTTTAAGGTACGCTGTCTGATAAGCAATTAATGAGTAAGCAGCTGAGTGACTTTTATTAAATCCATACTCAGCAAACTGAGCCATAAGATCGAATAACTCTTCAGCTTTTTTCATATCAAACCCTAACGTTTTTACACCGATAATATTTTCATCTTCTTTACCGTTAAGAAATTTAGTTTTTTCAAGTGCCATAATTTCAGCTTTCTTTTTACCCATTGCACGACGCAAAGTATCGGCTGCACCTAGTGAGTATCCACCTATAGTTCGAGCGATCTGCATTACCTGTTCTTGATAAACGATAACGCCGTATGTTTCTTCTAAGTACGGTTTGATCTCATCAAATAAATATACGATTTTTTGTCTACCATGTTTTCTTTCAACAAAATCATCAAGCATACCACTATTAATTGGTCCTGGACGATATAGTGCATTTGCAGCGATTATATCTTCAAACACAGTAGGTTTAAGTTTCTCAAGCAGGTTTCTCATACCATCACTCTCAAGTTGAAAAACACCAACTGATTCGCCTCTGCTTAACATATTATAAACAGCTTTACTGTCTAGTGGAATATTTTTTATATCAAAATCTTTATCGACTTCTTCACGAATTCGTCTTATAGCGTTATCTATTGTTGTTAAGTTTTTTAATCCTAGAAAATCGAATTTAATTAATCCAACTTTCTCTGCTGTATCTTTTTCAAACTGAATTATAACCTCTTTATTAGGGCCTTTTGCAAGAGGTGCATAGTTATCAATCTTATCATCAGCTATGATTACTCCTGCTGCATGAAGCCCTACTTGACGGATTAATCCTTCGATTTTTTTTGCATATTTTAAAACTTGTCCTGTTCTATCTATCTCATTAAAAGTTCTTTCAAGTGATGGATCAGAGTCGAAAGCTTTCTCAAATGTTGGTGTTCCAAACGGAATAAGTTTAGATAATTTATCGTACTCTGCAACAGATAATCCTAACGCTCTTCCTATATCTCTAATAGCGTTACGAGGTTTTAATGTAGAGAATGTTACGATCTGAGAAACTCTATCTGTACCATATTTTTGAGTTACATAATCTATAACTTCAGCTCTTCCTTTAATACAGAAATCTATATCAAAATCTGGCATAGACTCTCTTTCAGGATTTAAAAATCTCTCAAAAAGTAGATTATATTTTAATGGATCAATATCAGTAATACCTAGTGAATAAGATACGAGCGATCCAGCACCTGATCCTCTACCAGGACCTACTGCAGTCCCAATTTTTAGAGCGTGACTAACAAAATCTTGAACGATTAGAAAGTAACTATCGAAACCTTTATCAATAATAACTTTCAGTTCAATATCAAGTCTTGTTCTATATTTTTCAAACTCTGATGGATCAACAATTTCTAAACGTTTATTGAGTCCTTCAGCTGCAAGTCGTCTAATATGAGTTTCAGGATCTTCACCATCATCTGATATAAATATAGGTAGATGAAGTTTTCCGAACTCTATTTTAACGTTACATCTTTCAGCTATTTTAACAGTGTTTTCTACAGCAACAGGTATATAGTGAAAATCGTTAATCATTTTTTCAGGTGATTTAACGTATAGTTCAGATGAGTATTCAGCTATATCTTTATCGGTTGTATCAACATTACCGTTCTCATCAAGTGTATCGGTTGCTTTACTACCAAATCTGTTTGATAGCTGTATACGCATTAAGACGTTATGAAATTCATGATCTTCTTGATTAAGATAGTGACAATCGGCTGTTGCAACAAGTGGGATACCAGTCTCTTTTGATATAGCGATTAGTTGTTTGTTGACGATTGTTTGCTCTGCTATACCGTTCTCTTGAAGTTCTAGGAAGAAATTCCCGTCTCCCATGATACGATTATATTCGATAGCCATATCACGAGCAGCTTCATAGTTTTGAGAAAAAATTGTACGAGGAATCTCTCCACCTAAGCAGGCAGATAAAGCGATTATTCCTTCACTATATTTTTCTAAAACTTCTTTATCAATTCTTGGTTTATAGTAGAACCCTTCAAGAAATCCTATTGATGAAAGTTTATATAGATTTTGTAATCCGATATTATTTTCAGCAAGTAGAACAAGATGATAACTTGATTGTGTTCCTCTTGGATAATCTTTTTTAAGTCTATCGCTTGGCGATATATAGAACTCTGATCCGATGATTGGTTTGATACCTTTAGCGTTTAAAGTTTTATAGAAATCAACAACGCCGTACATAGCACCGTGATCGGTTATAGCACAAGAGTCCATACCGAGTTCTATTAATCTATCAGCTAATTCGTCTAGTTTTATAGCTCCATCGAGTGCTGAATATTTTGTATGTAAATGTAGATGTGTAAATTTGCTCATCTGTTTTTTAGTTCCTCAATTTTAAATAAAAGTTCGTGTGCAGTAAAAGGAGTATATATATATTCTTGATTATTCTTTAATAATATATCATCTGTTAAAGTAAGTTTGTTTTTAAATAGAACTAAATCGTTCCTACAACTTTCAACTATTAATATATCATATGGATCAAGTTTAAGATTTTTGATATCAACTATCTCACTATTAATATTTCTTAAATTTAGAAAGGTTTTAATAGCGATAGCAAGATCTTCTTCTATAATATATATACCAATTTTCATAAACACTGTTATGATATTATGAAATATGGTTTTTTGCAATTATTAAAAACAAATAAACGAAAAGGTAAGTTATGAAACAGATAGATATTTCAGTTGCAGGAATGAGTTGTGCTGCTTGCGTGAATAGAGTTGAGAAAGTTATATCAAAAGATAAGTCAGTAATTTCTGTATCAGTAAGCCTTGCAACTAATCGAGCTATGATTATTGTAAACGATGATACAGATGTTGAGTCAATCTTTGAAGCGATCAGAAAAGCAGGTTTTACGCCGTCATTAGAGGATATTATAGATAACTCTAAAGGTCGCAAACTTTTTAGAAGATTTATAGTAACTCTCCCGTTTAGTATAATAGTTTTTATTCTATCAATGGGTTCGATGATAATAGATTTCAATGTTCCATACTCTGGATATATACAACTTATATTATCGGCAGTTGTATTATTTTACGGTGGCTATCCGTTCTATGTTCCAGCATTTAAGAAACCGTTAAGTTCAGGTATGAACTCACTTGTAACACTAGGAACGTTTACAGCGTTTATATATTCAACGGTTTTGTTGCTGTTAGGTAGATCACATCATGAACTATATTTTGAGTCATCAGCAATTATAATAACATTTCTACTGTTAGGCAGATCTTTAGAAGATAGAGCAAAACGAGATGTATCTAAGGAGATTAACTCTTTAATAAGTTTATCACCTAAACAAGCGACAGTTATTATTGACGGAGCACAGGTAGAGAAAAGTATATCTGATATCGGTGTAGATGATATAATTATTCTAAAAGCAGGCGATACTGTTCCAACAGATGGTGAGATTATAAACGGACATTTAGTAATAGATGAGTCGTTATTAACAGGTGAATCAAAACCTATCAAGAAAGAGTTTAGCGATAAAATTTATACAGGTACAATAGTTGTCAACGGATCAGCAACTTATAAATCATTAAAGTTAGGTAAAGATACGGTGCTGGCATCTATAACAAAATCAGTTCTTGAAGCCTCAATGCATAAAGCGTCTATTGAACGATTGGCTGATAAGATCTCATCTATATTTACACCAACTGTTTTATCTATTGCTGTTATAACATTTATTTTCTGGTTTATATCAACAGGTTCTATTTCATTAAGTATTATCCCATTTGTGTCAATTCTGGTTATAGCATGTCCGTGTGCGTTAGGGCTTGCCATTCCTACAGCTATTATTGCGACTGTTGGCAGAGCTGCAAAGGAAGGGGTATTAATTCGTAACGGTGAGATTTTAGAACGTGCAAGAGATATCAATGTAGTAGTGTTTGATAAAACAGGAACATTAACTGATGGTAAGTTTGAGGTTAGAAGTTTTGATATCTATAACGGCTTTGATGAGCAGAAAGTTAGATCATTACTGCAACTTGTTGAAAGTAAATCAGAACATTTTATAGCAAGATCTATAGTATCATATTTAGAGGTTGATAGTAGCCTAGGTAAAGATAGTACAGTTGATGTTGAACATTATGAAAATGTCGCAGGACAAGGCGTAATGGCTACCGTTATGAGTGATGAAATTCTTATCGGTAACGAACTTCTACTTGTTAATAATGATGTTGATATGTCGGTATTAGGTACAAGTGATAATGATACAGATGACACAACTGTTTATATAGCAGTGGATAATAAATTAGCAGGTAGAATTCTGTTAGGTGATAGACTTAGAGATAACGCCTTAGAACTGATAGATGGATTAAAAGCTTTATCTATTGAGCCTATAATATTATCAGGAGATAATCATAATTCGGTTAAAAAGGTTGCAGATATTTTAGGAGTTGAGAGGTTTTATAATAGTGTATCACCTCACGATAAATTTACGATTATATCAGAGTTTCAAGAAGATGGCAGAAAGGTTGCTATGGTTGGTGATGGCATAAACGATTCGATAGCTTTATCTAAGGCAGACATCGGCTTGTCACTAGGATCAGCAACAGATATTGCGATTAATTCAAGCGATATAATGATTATTAGAAATGAGCTTATAAAGATTTTGTTTACAGTTAGAGTTGCAAAACGATCAGCAGTGATTATCCGAGAGAATTTATTTTTAGCGTTTATTTATAATGTTATAGCGATCCCAGTTGCAGCAGGAGCGTTGTATCCTGTAACAGGTATGATGCTTAACCCAGCAATCGCAGGGATAGTTATGGCTGCATCATCAATCACAGTTATATCTAACTCACTTAGATTAAAACTTTTTAAGTAGATTAATTAAATGATTTTGTGGTTATGGTTATGATTGTGGTTTAGGTTTGATGTTTAGGTTT
>CAMQYB010000121.1 GCA_947039055.1 uncultured Deferribacteraceae bacterium | reverse complement strand
CCACAAGGCATAAACATCTTACCCTCTCTAAAAGGCAAGACAGTCTCTTTAATTGTAAGGACAGAGTTATTATCTATCTGCTCAGAAAACACATCTGACATAATGTTATGTAACGCTGTTGCAGATATTGATGCGGTGTATGTATTTAAAATAACATACGATTTATTATCAGAAAGCAGTTTACGAACATTTACAAGTATATCCCAAAGATCATCTTGTAGTTTCCATACTTCACTATTAATCCCTCTACCAAAAGCTGGTGGATCTAATATAATAGCATCATATTTTTTCTCTCGTCTAATTTCTCTTTCTACAAACTTCATACAATCGTCAACTATGAAACGTACTTTATCTTCACGCACTTTAGATAAATGACTATTCTCTTTACACCAATTAACAGCACCTTTTGACGCATCAACGTGAACAACATTTGATCCACCAACTGCCGCTGCGATAGATGATCCACCTGTATAGCCGAAAAGATTTAATGTAGTTTTAACTTGATCTTTTCTATTTTTATCAGTTATAAAATCCCAGTTCACAGCTTGTTCAGGAAATAATCCTGTATGCTTAAAACCTGTAGGTTTAACTTTAAATTTCAACTGTTTATAATTAATAAACCAGTTATCAGGAATACCTTCAGGATCTAAATATTTCCACTCACCGCCACCTGCAGAACTGCGAAAATATATCGCATCAGCTTTATCCCATAATTCATGCTCAGATCGTTTCCATATAGCTTGAGGATCAGGACGAATAAGTATTATATCTTTCCATCTCTCTAGTCGCTCACCTGACCCTGCATCAATTAACTCGTAATCTTCCCAACTGTCTGAAATTAATATATCTTCTCTTATGACACCACTCCTAACCAAAATTCACAATAGATATCTATATTATACTATATTATAAATAAATGGAATTAATATTTATATCAAAAATAATAGCAGTTAAATTACTGCCTTACCTCTAAAATCATCTATAGAATTAAATGATTTACTTATCATATAATCTCTTAACTCATTTGAAATATTGATAGCAGCTGACGGATCTGTAAAATTCGCTGTTCCAACTTGTACGATATCTGCTCCTGCTAAAATAAACTCTGCAGCATCGTTACCTGTCATAATTCCACCCATACCTATGATCGGAATTTTAACCGTGCTAAACGCTTCATACACCATTCGCAGTGCAACTGGTTTTATTGCAGGACCTGATAATCCACCTGTTTTATTTGCAAGAACAGGTTTGAATTTATGAATATCAATCGCCATGCCGATCAACGTATTAATCAATGATACAGAGTCAGCTCCCTCTTGTTCAACAACTTTTAGATACTCTTTAATATCTGTCACGTTAGGTGATAGTTTTACTATCAACGGTTTATTACGAATAACTTTACGAACCTTATTTACAATTTCACTTGTTGCAATAGGTGATGATGAAAATGATATTCCACCATCTTTAATATTTGGACAAGATATATTCATCTCCAACATATCAACGCCATCAGTATTATCTAAAATTTCAGCAACTTTAAGATATTCATCAATACTTTTTCCCCAAAAATTAACTATAATATTTGTATCGAAACTTTTTAATATAGGCAACTTTTCTGCCACAAAAGCTTTTACACCAACATTTTGTAAACCGATCGCATTTAATAATCCTGATGAAGTTTCAACTATTCTAGGCATAGGATTGCCTTCAACTGGTTCAAGAGATATACCCTTAATTGCTATCCCACCTAGTAAATTTAGATCCATAAAACGAATAAACTCTAATCCGTATCCGAAAGTTCCTGATGCAGTGATTATTGGGTTCTTAAACTTTATGCCACAAATCACTTTCTCTAATATATTTTTTACATTGTTATCACTATTATTATTCTTGTTGTGATCGTTATTTTTATTCATCTATACCAACCTTTCAAATGAAATTGTCTTACCGTCAAAAATAGGACCTTCAACACAGCAACGTCTATTTACAACCGTTCCATCTTTATCAATAGTCGGAATAAGGCAACCTAAACAAGCACCAACGCCACAACCCATTTTAGCCTCCATTGAGACTTCAATATCAATATTTTCATCAATAGATGAGACAGCTTTAACAACTGCAGATAACATTCCAGTTGGTCCACAAGTATATACATTATCAAACTTTTCACTACTTGCTAATAGTAGTTTTGTTACCAAACCTTTAAGACCTAATGATCCATCAAATGTTGCTATCTCAAGATTGTCATACGATGTAGATAATATTTCTGTTGGTATAATATCTTTCTTCGATGCACCACCATAAAATAATGTAACTTTATTACCGTTTGATCTCAACTTCTTTCCTAAAATAATCATCGGAGCAATACCTGCACCACCTGCAACTAGAGCTACATTTTTACTCTCACATATTGTAAATCTTTTACCTAATGCTCCTACAACATTTAAATAATCACCCTCTTGCACAGTGGTTAACATGCTTGTTACTCTGCCTACTATTTGGTATATAAATAAAATTGTATCATCATCAAAAATATCAGCTATAGCGAACGCTCTATTAATTAACGGATCAGAGTTTGTCTCATTGTTTAGACGAGGCGACACCATAAAAAATTTACCAGCTTCACTGCTTGCACACAACTCTTTTGACTCTATCACCATATAGCCGTATTTGTCGTTAATTTGAATATTTTTAATAACTTTTGCTTTCATAAATCTCTCTACTAATTATTTATTTAAATCACACATATTAATATAGTTTAACATAAAAAACTAAAATTTATTTAATTCATTTTTATTCTCTGAATAAGTAGCTTTATACATAAATATCGTAAACCAATTTGACTAGTATTATTTTCTTATATCATAATAATTTAACATAATTATTAAAATTGTTTGAGTAATTATTATTTTCTTAACATAAATATTGGAATTCAATTTAACTAGTTTTTATTTTATAGACTAATTACTTCACGTTAACAAATAGTATAATAGAACTAGTTTTTGCTTTATAGACTAATACGTTCACGTTAATAAATAAATATAATAGAACTAGTTTTTGCTTTATAGACTAATACGTTCACGTTAATAAATAAATATAATAGAACTAGTTTTATTTTCTTAATCTTGATGAGTTAAGTATAACCATTAACGATGAAAAACTCATAAACGCAGCACTCATTACAGGATGAATATAACCTGCAACTGCAAGTGGGATTGCAACAATATTATACGAGAACGACCATAAAAGATTTTCTTTCATTATACGTAAACTTTTCTTACATATTTTTTGTGCCTTATTGATAATTGTAAGATCATTTCTAAGCAAAATAGCTGACGCTGACTCCATAGAAATATCTGTAGAGTTTCTCATAGATATACCAACAGATGCTTTAGTTAATGCAACAGCATCGTTCACTCCATCACCGATCATACACGTCTTATTGATATCCTTTGATCTGTCTATTACATCTGCTTTATCAAACGGAGATATATCAGATATAATATCTACACTTATATCATTACTACTTAACATATATTTTGCCGATGAATGATTATCTCCTGTTAATAAGGTAACTCTATTGCCATCATCAATCAACTGATCTACGAACATTTTTGCTTCACTTCTAATTGTATCTGTTATCGCAAACACAGCAAAAAGTTTGCTATCAATCGCAGTAAGCACAACCGTTTTACCAGTTGCAATATATTGATCCATTTTGCTACTGATAACAGAATTATATTCAACTTTAAAATCTTTCATCAACTTATGATTGCCGATTAAATATTTTACACCCTTAACATCTGCCTCAATCCCTTTACCAGGATATTCAGTAAACTCAAAACTGTTATCAACATCAACATACTCGCTATCTTTAAATATAAAGTTAGATATAGATTTCGACGCTGGATGCATAGAGTTATATGTTATCTTGCCGATTATATCAAGTGAGTTTTCATACTCATTAAGCATTTCATAATCTACAACTTTCATTTTGCTTTCAGTGATAGTTCCAGTCTTGTCAAGATAGATATCATTAACCATAGCCATACGTTCAATCGCCTGTCCATTCTTAAATATTATCCCTATGTTCATAAGCTTTGATGCAGAATTTATAATAGCAAGAGGAGTCGCAAGACCCATCGCACAAGGACACGCCACAACTATTACAGATACTGCACGCATTATATTAGATGATAATTCATTATCAGAAAAAACACTCCAACCTATAAAAGTTAATATAGAAATTAATAACATCGTTGGTACAAAATATGATATGAATTTATCAGCAAAATTTTGTATATCAGCCTTACTACTTTCTGCATCATCAACTGCCGCTGCGATCTTTGATAAAAAAGTATCATCACCTATTCTAATAGCTGTTGCAACTAATTTTCCCGATAAATTTATACTCCCAGAATAAACCTCATCACCCTTACTTTTTGATACGGGTAACGGTTCACCTGTTAACATAGACTCATTAATATCTGATTCACCGTATACAATCTTTCCGTCTAGTGCAACAGATGTTCCTTTTTCAATCAGGAACAACTCACCTATTTTCATCTCTTCAATATTGATTAAAATAACATTATCTAAATCTTTGATATCTAAGACTTTTTTAACAGTCAAAGGACGCATGTTTAATAGTTTAGATACAGCGTCTCCACCACGTTGTTTAGCACCAGCCTCAATAAATCTTCCAAGTAGTATCAATGTTATAATCGTAGCTGCTGTATCAAAATAACTCTCATGACCAGTAAATATTGCAACCACACTATATATATATGCAGTACCTGATCCGATCGCAACAAGAGTATCCATCGTCCAATGCCGATGACGTGCTGCTTTAATTGAATTTTTAAAAAATGGATATGCACAATATAGCACAACTGGAGTTGCTAAAAGAAATGAAACGTACTGAAAAAATGATCGTAATTCATCCTCAATCCCTTGAAAATATCCTGTATATAACGCTCCAGAATATAACATTAATTGCATCGTTAAAAATAACGCTGTGATAAATCGATAGAAATAATCTTTACGCTCTTTATCAGCTTTAGATAACATATCTGTGATCGGAAGTGGACAATATCCAAGTGTTGTCACAATCTCCAACATATCATCAATAGATATATCTAACGGAGAAAAACGGATTTTAGCTTTATGGTTTGAATAGTTTATTCTGATAGATTTTATACGACCATCATCAAGTAATGCTCTTTCAATTAACCATATACAACTTGCACAACGAATATTATCTATCACAATAGATAACTCTATATCGCCTTCTGGAAGATTGGTTATTGATTTATTGAAAAAATCTGAGTTGATTTTGATCTGTTCAAAAGGTTTGTAATCTGTCGCCGTACGCTTTACATAAAATGATGATAAACCTTTAGATGATATCAAATCATAAACTGTACTGCAACCATTACAGCAAAAATATAGCCCTCTCTCTTCATCAAAGATAGAGCCATTTTCTTTTACTAAACTGTTGCAATGTGCACAATATTTATCGGTTGATATCTTGGTCATCATCATCATCTAACATACGGTATTTTGGAGCCTCTATATCATCAAACTGTTGTTTCTTACTTGAGTATATGAATATAACATAACCCGTTACTCCTACAACCAATGATAGCAATATGAGAATATATAACGTAAACATATACTCTGCTACTTCTCGTGATAATATGAAAATACGACAGGGACACTACGCTCATTGTTTAGGTATACAAGTTCTAAATTGTACCAACCTTTATTTATTGAAGATAAAGAGTCGTATATAAATGTGCCGTTATCATTTTTAAAAGTATAAGCATTTTTCTTAATAGGTGCTTTTAAAATAACTGCAACAGGAAGTTTGTCTTCTGCAAAAGAAGCTTTTAATATCATAGAATTATTATCTATTTCAAATCCGTTAAACTCAATATCTTTTCTATACTCTTTTTTAAAAGCTTGATCATTATCGTAATTTATTCCATCAACATATTTACTATTTGTTACCACACCATCATGATGTTTTAATGCTATCATAAGTGTTATAGCTGTTGTTATAACTCCAAAAGATATTAACAATATCATCGGTTTCATTTATCTGTTACCCCTATTTACTTTTTATTTCTACTCGATTTACTTCTTTTTAAATAAAGGCTAACTTTAATTTAGCTTAAACTTTAATTAATCCAATTTAACACAACTTGGCTCACTTTAACTAACTCTAGTTAATTCTAACTAACTTTAACTAATCCAAACTAACTTTAATTAATCCAAACTAACTTTAATTAATCCAAACTAACTTTAATTAATCCAAACTAACT
>CAMQYB010000120.1 GCA_947039055.1 uncultured Deferribacteraceae bacterium | reverse complement strand
AATAAAAATATATAGTTAAACGATGAGTAATAAATGAATAAAATTACTGATGTCATAAATAATAATATCGGAAATACAGCTATCTCTAACTATATATCGCTAGAGAAAAAATGGCGATCATCTGTTGCTAAAAAGATCGGAGATAATACGACGCCTATCAAGATTAACGATAAGCTAGTGTTGACTGTTCTTGTTCATGACAACCTATGGTTACATGAATTAGGATATATGAAAGAAGAAATCATTGAAATGTTACGTAAAAGTGATATATTTATAATGGATCTAAAATTTAAATATTCGCCTCAAAAAGAAATACTTAAAGAGCGTCCTAAATTTGATGAAAATCCTATAACTCAAGAGATAGAAAATGAGATATATTATTCAACATTAAAGTTTAAATCAGAGCCATTTTATAATGAATTAAACTCTGCTTTAAGAAAATATTTTACTAGGTATACATTAGCTGATTATAAAAGTAGGAATAAATTATGATATTAGAAATTAAAAAGTACCCTGATGAAGTTTTAAGACAAAAATCTCATCCTATAGATGAAATAACTGATGAGATAAAAGAGTTAGCCTCAAACATGGCAGAAACTATGTATAACGCACCAGGCTACGGTATAGCTGCACCACAAGTTGGTGTGAGCAAAAGATTGCTTGTGATTGACGACTCGCTCGGATCTGATCCTACTAGACTTATGAAAATTGTTAATCCAGTTATAGTTGAATCATCTGGAGAGTTATTTGAAGAGGAAGGATGTTTATCTATTCCTGGTGAGTACGAACTTGTTAAACGATTTAGCAATGTTACAGTTAAGTATACTGATATTGATGGTCAAGAGTGCGTAATAGAAGTTGAAGGACTTCTATCAAGAATATTTCAACATGAGATAGATCATCTTGATGGACACCTTTTTATTGATGATGTAACTATGCTTCAAAGAGATAGAATAAAGAAAAGTATTAAAAGCAGAATAAAAGCTGGCGATTATAACGTTACCGAAACACTTTAATTTCTAAAACCTGCTCTAAATATTTTCATAAACTAATCTACTAAAACTAAGTAAATTATATTTAACAATCTTTGTAACTATGGCGTTACTGAAACTGTTTAACTCCAAAATTATTTTATAAATGTTTTGTCTATTAAAGTGTAATAAATTAAATCAGATTAAATCTTTACAGAGTAGGTTGTATCTATTGATAGGTTTAATAATATATTCAAAACTTAATAAAGCCTCATGATTATAACCTTACTAAACGCTTTAATTTTAATAATTTAATCTTAAAATTTTGGTGTTATAAATGTTCATTTACCTATATATAATATACGAAAAGTAGTTTATACTTCTTAATCTTGAAATATTTTTAGCACATTTAAATACTTTGATTTCCTTGGTTTCATTCTGTAAATATTTAATCTATCAAGTTGTCAAATTATATTAAATGATAGTTGTTAATATATTGATAGTTCACCTAGAAACATTTAAATCTTTTCAAAAATAAATAAACTTCTTTTAACGCTAAGTGAGAATTTTGATCCATTAACTTTTAGCCCAACTTTATCCTTAATCTTATCTGGAACATCTTTCACTCCTCTTTCAAGTATAGAGTTATTTTCAAAACTTCCACTTATTGTATCATCTTGAACTGTTTTATAACTGATTAATCTATAATCATTACTACTTGCATCAATAATCTCACCTAATGTATAAGCTCTAAAATGTTTATTATCCATTATAAACATTAATGCATTGATATATGCATCATCTATATCTATAACATTACCAACCACTATCAGAAACGATTTACTCGATTTATCATTAGCCATAGTATTAAATATAGTTAGGTTTTTATCTGCCAAATTTACTACATCAAAATTAACTTTATTATCACTACTATAAATTGCTTCAACTAATTTATCTGTTGCAACTGCTTGATTACTATTAATAACAGTTTCTAAACTATTTAAAATATTATTATACATAAAATATATCCTTCAACTTTCTTTGTTTATTTATTTAAAAAACTTACTATTATTTTACTCTGTTCATCAACTTCAATCAGAAAAGAATCATGTCCATAATGTGCATCAATCGTTTCTCTTACAACATCAACTCCCTTAGAAAGCATTACATTATTTAGCTCATCACCTTGATATAATGGAAAAAGAAAATCAGATGTAAAATCAATTAATAAAACTTTTGCCTTAATATTTTCTACAGCCTCATCTAACGATTCAAAATTATATGATAAATCAAAAATATCCATAGCTTTCAATAAATACAAGTAACTATTTGCATCAAACCGTTCAGTAAATTTATGACCGTTATAAACAAGATAATTTTCTACTTCATATCTTGAATAAAAATCATATATAGAGTCCTGTCCTGATAATCTTCTGCCAAATTTATTATGAAACGCTGTATCTGATAGATATGTAATATGTCCAGCCATTCTTGCAATCGCTAAACCATCTTTAGGGTATTCTTTGCCGTAATAATTTCCATCATTAAAATTTCGATCAGATTTTATCGCTTCTCTTGCAACAGTATTAAATGCAATAGCCATCGGTGTGATCTTGCTAGTTGCAGAAATAACTATCAATTTCTCTGCAATATCAGGAAAGTTGACACCCCACTCCAGCACTTGCATACCACCAAGCGATCCACCTGCAACTGCATAAAGTTTATCAATCTTAAGATTATCTAATAATATCTTCTGTAATTTTATCATATCTTTAATTGTTACAACTGGAAAATCTAAACCGTATGGAGCTTTCTTACTAGGATCAATTGACGCAGGACCAGTTGTGCCGTAACAACTACCTAATATATTTGGACATATAATATGATATTTATCTGTGTCAAAAGCTTTGCCAGACCCAACCATACTATCCCACCAGCCAAGAACTTTTTTATTATCTTCATTATCCAGTTGAAAAGCTGCATGAGCCGATCCTGTTAAGGCATGACATAACAAAATTACATTACTCTTATCGCTATTCATTTTGCCGTAACGCTGATAAGCAACTGTTACAGGGGAGAGTACTCTACCACTTTCCAACCTAAAATCTTGCTTAAATGTTACATACTCTGTTTTTACCTTATTCAACTTAATCCTCATTTTTTAACTTCTTAGATAGTATATAACATTATATTTTTTTTTCTACTAATAATTTATTAAATAATAGATGGTTATAAAGTTATTGCATTACATTCTGTGTTAAGATATACTTAAAATCATATAATTGGGTGTGGAATGAGTAAATTTCTATTTTTTTTATTACTGTTTTTGATGTATACAAACTCGCTTTTTGCATCAATATTAACTTTTACCGATTCATCTTCTGTATCTGCAAAATCGTCACAATCAAACAAAATTATTGCAGATTACCTTAAAGTAAAAACTTTCTTAAATATAATAGATCAATCTGTACCATATCTTCTTAAATCTCCTGAACTTGCTAATAGAACAAATATTAATGTTGATGAGATAAAATATCTAGCAGCTATCGTTGCAAGAGTATCTATGGATAAATTAAACCTATCTAAAAAACCTAAAAAAGATAATAAGACAATAACCACTGGTGAAATGACTCTCGTTATTACAATTGATGCTGATACTATCAGTAGGTTTTTAGATAAATCATTAGAAAATAATCAATTTAAAGCGTTTGCTAGATTATATTATAATGACATGACTACAATGCTTAAAATGTTAACTGAAGCTACAAAAAATAATACAGCGATATTAGATGAAGATGTTATACGATTGTTTTCTATTCAGCGATCTAGATCTTATGAGATGAACCAACTTGCATATAACAACTTTATTCAAACATCAACTGAAAAAGAGATTGAAAGTAGAGGTTATAAATCTAAATCTAAAAATAAAGAAGCACAAATTAATTATATCTTAAGCGATATAGGAGAAAGTGAAAAAATTCTTCTTGAGTTTATTGATCAAGAAATTGAAAATGTTTATGAAATGTCTGATAGTATTATTAAACATATTCAAGCTGAGGGTGAAAAATTTGTTAAGAATGTTCCTAGCTTTTCGCTTGATGGTATAACTAATATTATTGAAGCTAAAAACTACGCTATTGGACTTAGAAAAGAAATTATAAATGTAACTCAACAATTTCTTGATTACACAAATCCTCTATTTACTAAAATTCAACTATCGTTTGATGAACTAGAAATTGCATTAGCATCTCATAGATTATACGATGTTGAACCGATAAAAAGTAGATGGGAAGCTAGTTATCAATATCAATTCAGAGTCAATAACTATGAAAGACGTTTAGAAAAAATGCAACCAATGTTGAATAAGAACTCTTCACGATTTATACAATTGAAAACTGAAATTACTGCTCAAGCAAAAATTGCAGGCTATATTGAACTTATAAAAATATTAACTCCTTACGAAAATGCGTTAGAGAAAGCACAACTTACTCAGTGGATCGGTAACGTTAATGAATATGCGTATATAATGAGTTTAGGTGATTTAAATAGAGCAGTTGGAGCAATTCCATTAAATGTTAGATTTGATAGTGTTGAGTATCTATTCAATTTTGATGTTAATGAATTTAATACAGATCAAGTAATATATTTTCTTTCTAACCCATCACGGTTTGGAGCGTTTCCTCTTTTTAGAATGGTACCAGACGGTGAAACTATATACGATATCGGACAAGTTCTTTCTGGGTTTATTGTAAATATTAGACCTGATGATATATCTCAAACATTTTTGTCTAACAACGATTTAACTCTTTTTCCAGAGATTAAATATAGTGAAAATTTTAGAAAACTTTTAAATGAAGAAGCAAATATATTAAATCTGCTTTTAGAAAATAAAGCTGTGATTGATACAAATATTGACAATAAAAGCAACAATGATGATGTTATCGATACTGCTCCAACACCGCTTGAAATAGAAGAACGTATATTAATTATCTCAAGTAGTGAAAGTTCTAAAAAAAAATCCCCTCTAAAATTAAGCTAAACAATATATATGGTTATCCTTTTTTCATAAGATCATTATCTCTAAATATTGAAAGCAACGTCACTAGACTTACAAAAAATGAAATAGATGAAGCGATTAATCACCATGATAGAATTAATATAGATATTGTGAATAATAGCAACTCTGGTATAAATTCAGAAAACATTCTTACTTTAGAGAACAATTCTATTACTCCCAATGTGGTTACTGTACCTCAAAACAATCTTTTGTCAACGATTACGACAACTCCTCCTTACGCTCATCTAAATAATTTTAATGTTAATCGTTACAAGCTTAATGTAAATTTAGATGATGTTATAAATGCGATAAACAGTAATGATAAACTTGAAAATAGCACTCAGTTAATTTATTCAGGAAGTATACTTATAAATATATCAAAACCAGGATTTGCTTTTGATGATACGGATTTTGCTGACCCATTAGTTTCTGGTGGGATCGGTGTTGTTGGACAGTATCAACTTCCTTTTTATATGGCACTTGAATCACAAATATCATACTCTAATGAGTTACCATCATTTGGCGATCCGATGCTATCAAGCTACACAGTTAATAAGTTAGACTATATGGTAAACATTTTGTATCAACAAACAGTTTATAGCGATGAGACCTTTTTAATCATGCCATTTGCAGGTGTAGGTTTTGGTGGATCAACTTTCTTTCTTGACAGATACGACCCTATTATAGATAATATTGAACCGATCAGTGCCGATGCGATAACCTCATTCCTTATGTCATCAAAAATTGGTCTCAAGGTTACGACATCAGTATTTATATTTTCAGTCGGTGGACAGTATATGTATTCACGACCTGAGATTAATGGTGCTTATAGAAATTTTGATTCGTTTGTGTTCTTCTTTGAAGCAGGAACGTGGTTTTCTAAATAGATTTTTGGAGGAAATAACCTAATGCCATATTATTACTACGATATTTTTTGTAGGTTTTGTGAAAAAATATTTGAAATCAGAAGTAAAAATAATGTTGTACCATTATCATTTCAATGTCCGCATTGTACTAAAGTTGCGATCGGTGTTGTGTCTAAAACTCAACATTATCCATCATATTTTAGATCTAATATGGACGATACCGCTGACTTTCTTGAAGATGAACAGTTTAAATCTGAAAATAAATATAGTGAAATATTAAAATCTCAATCTAAAAACAAACCACCTAGAAGATAATTTGATTATATAATAAATAATAAACTCTATAATAATTTATCAATCATATAAAATATTAAACTCTAGTATAACTTATCAATCGCATAAAAGATTAAGCTGTATAATAAATATTAAACTCTATAATAATTTATCAATCATATAAAATATTAAACTCTAGTATAACTTA
>CAMQYB010000119.1 GCA_947039055.1 uncultured Deferribacteraceae bacterium | reverse complement strand
ATGGACAGAAAGGTTCTCCCTCAGATATGCGTGGCTCGTTCTTAAAACCTGCTGATACTTACTACGGCTACTATAAAGTTTTATGCGAAGGTTATTCTCGTTCAATGTTGTATCTTCTTCAACGTTTAGGATTTAAAGCTATCTATATTAATGGCTCAGCTTTTGATGGTGTAAAAAACCTTCTACACGCTTGGAACAAAGTAGAGATTGATGGAAAGTGGTATAATCTTGATTCAACTTGGGATGATGACAAACCTGGCAACTCTACTGCTTCATATAAATATGATTTCTTAAAATCAGATGCAGATTTTTCAACAAAACATCCAGGACCTCAAAAAGATCAAGATGGAGCAAACACTGGATACTTGATGTTTGGTGTTACTCTTCCTGCTTCTGCTACTAAAAGTTTAACTCCTGCTGAGTATAATTAAAGTTACGGTTTGTAAACAAAGTTTTGTTTGTGATTAGTTTGTGATAATAAATAATAATGAGTAATTTATGTTTATAAAAAAGAGAAATATTTTAAACATTTTGATAATTTTAGTAACTTTCACACTTGTTTCAGCTTGTGGTGACTTCTCATCTTTTGTGCCAAAGAAAGATAGTGGCTCTAATGAGAACATAGATCCTGACGGCGACGGTGATACTGGTGGCGACGGTGGTGGAACTGGTGGAGACGGTGGTGATACTGGTGGCGATGGTGGTACTGGTGGCGACGGTGGAGATACTGGTGGCGATGGGACTATTGGCGATAATAACTCTATTTTTAAACCAGCTAACAAAGATCTATATTTCGGAAGAACTTATTTAAACGTTGATGAACAAAAAGCGTATGATCTTGCACTAGCAACTATGTTGGATAACTACTCATTAATCATAACTAATGATGGAACTGGTGGAAGAATAAAAATTGATCTTGGCAAAAACAAAATATTAAACATTAAATATAATGAGCAACTCAAGAAAATTATATCTTTTATGGAGCAAGATGAAGCTAGGTTATTTCACATATCTAGCAACTCTCCTATGGCTAACCCTAGCGGATTTGGATATAAGTATAAAACAGATACATACGGAAATATTACTGAATTTTATATTCGTACACATAGAGCATATTTGAATTATGAGAAATATCGTGATGATATGAAAACTATAGAACTTAGAGTATCTGCAATAATAAAATCCATAGGCGATACATCTAAACTTACTAAACCTCAAATAATTAGAAAGCTTCATGAAGAGTATCTTGCAACTGTTGCTTATGGTGGTATGAATTTTAGTTCTGCAGGAAATATAACTGGATCTTTTCTAGCACCTATACCTACTGATTATTTTAAACGCTATCTTGTTATCTGCGATGGTTACTCTCGTTCTATGTTGTATCTTCTTCAACGTTTAGAATTTAAAGCTATATATATTATCGGAATGACGCCTGAAGGTTTTCATGCTTGGAATAAAGTATCAATTAATGGCAAGTGGTATAATCTTGATTCTACTTGGGACGACTCTATGACCCTAAACTCTACTAGTTCAAGAAAAGAGCATTTCTTAAAATCAGATGCTGACTTTTCACCGATACATCCTAAACCTCAAATAGATTCTACTGGGAAAAAGACAGGGTATTTACCTTTCGGTGTTAATATGCCTGCATCTGCTAATAAAAGTTTAACTCCTGCTGAGTATAATTAAAACGCTTCTTTAACAATTACAAAATGGATTTTGTATTAATATATTTTTTTAGTAATTGTAAAATGGGTGTTGCATAACTAATATATCACATAGTTGGATTATAAATAAAATATAGTTCAACTATTTTTTTCACATAACTATCATTATAAAATTGATGTGCTAATACATAATCATAATTGTAAAATGGATGTTGCATAACTAATATATTATCTAGTTGAATTATAAATAAATTGTAGTTCAACTATTTTTTTTCACATAACTATAATTATAAAATTTATGTGATAATACATATCTATCATTATAAACTCTATGTGATAATACATAATCATGATTATAAAATTTATGTGATAACACATAGCCATGATTATAAAATTGATGTGATAACACATAGCCATGATTATAAACTCTATGTGATAACACATAACCATGATTATAAACTCTATGTGATAACATATAGCCATGATTATAAACTCTATGTGATAATACATAGCCATGATTATAAACTCTATGTGCTAACGTTCTAGTTCAACAATATACTCTCTGCCCTCTTCTGCTACATAAACATTATCTCAACACCTTTTTCATCTCTCCCCCTCTCTCATTTTTCCACTATCTCAAAAAACTGATATTAAATTTTACATACGCCTCTCTTAATTGTTGATATGATATATCTTTTCGTGTACAATTATATCTCGTATACTCATACAAAATCTTTTCTCTTGAGGCATATTTATGAATAATCAGTGTGATATGATTGTTGTGTCTGGCTTATCTGGAGCTGGTAAATCATCTGCTATTAAAATTATTGAAGATATAGGATATAACACAATCGATAACGTACCACTTGAAGTTGTTGAAGGGGTTGCGAATATATTCTACGCCACAGGTAAGCCTATCACTAAAATCGCACTTGTTATCGACTCTAGATCTAAAGATAGTTCTCTAGCTTTTACCACAATAAAAATGCTTAAAGATAGATATAACGCTAAACTTATATTTATGGACGCTCTACCTGAAACCATTATTAAAAGATATAAAGAAACTAGGCACACTCATCCACAAGGGAAAGATCTGCTCGTTGCTATCAACGAAGAGATAGAAATAATGAGTGATATAAAATCTATAGCCGACTACATTTACATATCTGATAATAAAAGCGTACACGAACTCGCTTATGAACTGAAAAAATTCTGCGATAAAGATAGCTCTCTTTTGCTCTCTCTATCTGTTCAATCTTTCGGATTTAAATATGGTGTGCCTATCGAATCTGATCTTATTTTCGATGTTCGGTTTCTTAAAAATCCATACTTCGATCCTGAACTTAAAAAATTCAACGGACGAGATAAAGTAATTGATGACTTTATTGCAACAGATAAAAACTATCAACTGTTCTTAGATAAACTTGTTGATATGTTACGTTTCTTACTTCCTTTATATATGGATGAAGGGAAAAAATATCTTAATATATCTATTGGCTGTACTGGTGGAAAACATCGGTCGGTTATGATTGTTGAAAACCTTGCTAAGAAAATTGAGACGATGAATATGAAGATAGATACCATGATTAAACATCGTGATATTGACAAATAGGTATAAAAACAAATATACTATACATGAAGTAGATATATATAATCTATTTCAATTATTTTGGTTTGGTGATGTAATGGTAAATATTGTAATTTTAACACATGGTATGTTCGGAGAAGAGTTGTTCAAAGCTTCTGAAATGATTGTTGGGAAACAAGATCGTGTTGAAATACTATCTATACAAGATGGTAGTTCTGTACATGATATAGCCACGCAACTTGAGGCTATTATAACTGTTAATGGGCAATATGGAAATATAATCTTTACAGATATGTTCGGTGGATCGCCGTCTAATATATCTATTGGGTTTCTTGATAGTGGCAAATGTGAAGTTGTATCTGGAGTTAATCTTCCGATGTTAATCAAAGTTTTCTCTTTAAGAAACAACAGCGATCTATCTGTGCATGAGCTAGCTTTAAAAACTGCTAAAGCAGGAAATGATTCAATTAAAGTTGCTGGTGAAATACTACATAAAGATATAAGTGACAGTAAGTAAAATATAATCAAATTTACATAGTATTTTAATTTATTTAAATGTAAAAATTTAGTTCGTATATAGAGTTATTTTTTACAACCTTCTTTATCGCAAAAATGTTTTATAGTATGGTGTGAAATGGAACGTATAATCTTTAGAGTTGATGATAGGTTTATTCATGGACAAGTGATTGAAGGATGGATTAATCACTTCAGTATTAAAAATATTATCCTAGTAAATGACTGTATCGCTACCGATTTGAACAAAGCTTTCATCTACAAATCTACTATGCCAAGAAATGCTAAACTTGAAGTTATAAGTGTCGACTCCTTTCTACAACTAGATATTTTAAATGAATATAAGAAAGGATATCTTCTTATAATAGTCGGCTCAATACATGATCTAAAACTAATCAGCTCTAATATACCTAAAGAAAATTCATATATAAATATCGGCTGTCTAGCCACAGGTACACGTGATATATCAGTAACTGATAACTGCTTTATAAATAAAGATGAGTTAGATTGTTTAATAAATATATCTGAAAAAAATTCTAAAAATATCTATGCACATAAACTACCGTGGGAAAAACCTATCAACTTAAAAGATATACATGATACACAAATAAAAACCATAAAGATGAAAGGATGAGTTTAACACACGGGATTTTGCTATTCTTTCTATCTGGATTTGCATCACTTGATAGAGTGGCTGGAATAAACATAATGCTATCTCGTCCGATCGTTATATCTAGTATAATAGGTATTGCTTTTGATCAGATGCTTATATGTATTTTACTTGGAGCGATATTTGAATTTATCGGTATGCTTGAAGTCCCTGTTGGAACGGTTATACTTAAAGATGACTCATTCGCTGGATACTCATCTTCTGTACTTATATCATTAGGTGCAATATCACATAATAATCTATCTATACTTTTAGCGATTATTTTAGTTACGCTTATGATCTATCCTGTAACATTAACTGATATTTATTGTAGAAAATTTAATAAGTTAATGATTACTAGAGCCTTTCATGAAAATAAATCAAATGAAAATAGCGACAGTTTTTTGATACGAATAGGATTGTTAGTATCTTTTATTCGTGGTGTTGTGGTTTATAATTTAGCAACATTATTAATATTTCTGACACTACATAATATTGATTATTTTGAAAAACAAGAAGTTTCTCCTATATATTACTTAGTATTGTTATTTATTCTATTGACTGGCTGTCTATTTAGATTTCTTAATGGTGAACTTTTTATAAAGCTCATCTTTCTTATAGTAGGTTTTATAGCTTCATGGGTGATATTATGAAACTATTATGGAAAGCATTGCCGACACTTGTAAGAAGTATATTTTATCAAGCTAACTGGAATATTGAAAATATGCAAGGCACGGGATTTTCATGGTTACTTAAAGATCTATCTAAAAGATTTAATATAGGTGTTGGAGATATCAAAGGAAATGAGCGAGCTGATTACTTTAATACTAATCCATATTTTGTAACATTTATGTTAGGAATGTTTTTGAAAGAAGCAGAATCAGGCAAAGCAGTTGATCAATACAAATCTACATACGCATCGGTTTTTGGTGCGTTAGGCGACACGTTTTTTTGGCATTCATTACGACCACTCACGTTTTTTCTATCGTTGTTTATTGCGTTATACGAACCTATGTTTGCGATGTTTTTCTATCTAATATTTTTTAATATTTTTAACATAGGTTTTAAGTTTCTTGGATTTTATTTAGGATACAACTACGGTACAAATGTTATTGAGCTTTTTCGTACTGTATCATTTGCTAATTGGTCTAATGTAGCAGATATAGCATCTATCTTTTTTATGGGTGGAACTCTAGCAATTACTATAAAATACATCAGTAATAGTGAGGCTATCAACTCAATATCCATATTTAAAACGGCTATCTTTTTTATAGCAGGTTTTGCCACATCTAAGTATGTAAGTGCACCGTTCACTCTGATTATAGGTGTGATGATTGTTACAGTTGTTATGCTTTTACAAAATATTTAAAGTAGGTATAGGATGAAATTACTTAAAGGTTCATTTCTAATTAAAAATAAATTAGGGCTCCATGCAAGAGCTGCAGCTAAATTTGTTAATACTGTAACAAAATATAACTCAGAAGTTACTGTTATAAAAGATGATCAAAATGTTAATGGCAAAAGTATTATGTCATTAATTATGCTTACTGCTTTACTTGATGATACAATCGAAGTTTCTGTTCAAGGTGATGACGCAGGTGAGTGTATCAAAGAATTGGAAATACTTGTTGATAATAAATTTGGAGAAGATTAATGATAATTAAGCAAGGTATTTCTATTCTAAACAATATCATTATCGGTAAAGCATATCTTATTGATAGAAACAAAATATTCGTGCGTGGATCTAAAATTGAAGATGTTGAAAAAGAGAAAGAAAGATTAAAAAAAGCGATTAAAAAAACAGTCGCTGTTTATGAAAGATATAAAACTTTATTTGAAGACAGAAAAAGTAGTGCTGAAATTTATGAAGCTTATCAACTTATTTTAGAAGATGAACTCTTTACCGGTGAAGCTTTAAAGTTGATAGAAAAAGATAAAATCAACGCTGAATACGCTTTAA
>CAMQYB010000118.1 GCA_947039055.1 uncultured Deferribacteraceae bacterium | reverse complement strand
CATTATCATTATCATTATCGCTATCATTATCGCTACAACTTTCAGTTGTCTCATTTTACCGATTATATTTATCAACATAAATTACTGTTTTTCAATTAGGTAGTTATAGATATCTTTATTTGTTAATTCGGTTGATATATCTGTTGCTGTTTTATCAGCCTTATCTTTTATATTTAGATCAGCTCCAGCTTCCACCAATATTTTTATAACGTCAAAATTAGATCCGTTTGTAGCAGCGATTAAGGCTGTCTCACCGTTCTCATCTTGAAAATCAAGTTTCGCTCCGTTATCAACTAGGTATTGAACCGTTTCAGGATCTTTCCATCTAGCGATTGTGAGTAACGCTGTTCTGCCATATTTATCTTTATGGTTAATATCAATTTTTTTATCAATTAACAACTTAACTATATCTAATCTACTCTTACCTGAAGCGATCATGAGTGCGTTAGAGTTGAACTCATTAAGTTGGTGAACGTTAGCTTTATTATCAATAAGATATTTTACGATATCAAGATATCCTCTTGAAACAGCATCCATCAATGCACTACTTTTATATATATCTGTTGCGTTAATTTTAGCACCGTTTTTTATAAGCAGTTTAACTGCGTCTATATTATTAGAAGCAGAGGCTATCATCAAAGCTGTTCGTCTATCTTTTGTAGTAGCATTCACGTCTAAAACTTTTTTGTCGATCAAATACGTAACTGTTTTTATACTATTATTATCGTGAGCAGATAGTATGAGTGCGTTATATCTCTCTAAATTTATCGCATCAATTTTAGCACCATTATCTACAAGATATTTTATAAGTTCAACATCACTATTCGCAGCTGCAAAGAGAAGTGCAGTATTGCCTTCATTATCCATAATATTAATATCTGCTTTATTTTTTAGCAGTGTTTTTATTGTATGTAAGTATCCTCTTTCAACAGCTATCATGAGTGCAGTCTTGCCGTATACTTTATCACGTAGATCAAGCTTATCGGTTGTTGAGATTATTTTTTGTATGGTTTCATTATCATTAAAAAATACTGCTTCCATTAACTTCGTAGATCCGTACTCGTTATATAGATTAACGGTTGAATTATCTATAACTTCTTTCTTGTTGCGATTTATACAACCTGTGAATATTGTAAGTGCGATTACTACGATAACAACTGTATACTTCATTAATAAACTCCTTAAATATCTATATATTATAGATTAAAACATATCGTCAATAGAACATGATATTAGAATTGACAGAGTAATGCAACTATGATGTAATAATTAAAATATTTTACAAGGTTATATATATGATAAAAATAAAGGTTTTGGTTCTATTTATTTTCTCTGTTTTTTTTGTGCCGATAAATCTTTACGCAATAACAGCTGTTGAGTTGCTGGATAAAGTTGATTTAGTTCAACGTGATTACGACTCTCTATATTTTGAAGCTGTGATGGAGATCGTTTCTGGATCACGTCAACTTAGTAAAGATTACTACGGATATCTTGATGATAAAGATAGCAAATCATTTATGGAATTTACAAACCCTCAAGATCAAGGAACAAGATATTTAAAGATCAATGATGATCTATGGATATATCTACCTGATGCTCAAGATACGATTAAGATTTCAGGACACCTATTAAGAGACGGAGTTATGGGTAGTGATATATCGTATGATGATATATTAAATCAAGGTGCATATAATAAAGAGTACACTCCAGAGTCTTTAGAGACGGTTCAACTTGATGGAAAGCAAGTTTATAAATTAACTATTCTTGCGATCAATGATGCAGTAACAAGTTACGCTAAACAAGATTTATATGTTGATATAGACAACTTTCAAATCTATAAAGTAACTCTTTATGCTAAAGGCAGAAAAGGGTATAGAGCGATCAAAGAGTTCAAGTTAAAAGATTATCAGAAAGTTGGAAAACTAACTATGCCGATGATTTTTGAAGCAAGCGATCTTAGAAAGAAAAATTCACTCACACGTGTGACTTATACAAAATTAAAACCAGATGTTAAGCTAGATCAAAAGATGTTCACAAGATCTTATCTAGAGGATTAGTATGTATAGATATCTGTATGTTTTATTAATTATACTATTTTCAACTCCACTATCTTATGCGAAACTTTCATTAGGTGGAGCGCTTGAAAACAGATCTACAATGATGGCGGGTAACAGTCCGTTTGAGTTTCAAAACTTTTCAAGACTTAAAATTGATCTAAATTATAAAGAGAAAAACTGGAGAATTTATTCAGATATTCGTTTAGGTTTAATGTATGGTGAGAATGATTTTGGTGGTGGTGTTAATGATCCAACAGCAAATATACCGATCGCTAAAAACACCGATGTAATTTTAGATATACCAAGATTGTATATGAAGATCAAAAGTAATGTCGGAACATTCACAATAGGTAAAACTTATCTAACATTTGGACAACCAGAATTATTCAATGTTTTAGAGTGGTACAAAAACTTTTCATTACTTGATCCAACTGAAACAAAACCTGGAGTTAATCTTATATCGTGGGATCTAGGAATAGGTTCATACGGTAAGATAGGTATGTTCTTAGGCGGCGATGATGAGTGGGAAGATGTGTTAGGTGGCGTTGAATTTATATTCGGTAGAGATAGTTTTGAAGCAGGGTTAGTTTATCAATATAAAGGTGATAATCAAAATGTTGTAGGTGGATTTTTTAAAGCAGATGTTGTAGTGGCACTACTTGGATCATACGCTTATCATGCAAATGATATTTTAACAGAAAGTGGAAGTAGAGGTTATAACGATTATCATGAAGCAACGGTTGGAGTTGATTACAGTTTTTTAATAGGCAGTCGTACACTTGTTGTAAAACAAACATTCTATTTTAATTCGATCGGTGCAAGAGATAAAAAAGAGTTATTAACAACAACGCTTGGTGATTATTATTTTAGAGGTGGTGGATACTCATACACCTCTTTTATGTTTACAATAGATCAATTTATACAAGTAGGACTAGATGTGATAGTTAATGTTTTTGATGGGAGTGGATCAGCGTTACCTAGAGGTATTTTTCAAGTTGCAAATAATTTAATGTTAGACATATCTATGGGAAGTTATTTTGGTAGTAAAGGCTCAGAGTTTGCACCTAGCAATAAGGGTGGATATAATTTTTCATTATTTGTGAAGTTAGAGGCTAGTTTTTAATTTAGGAGATAAAAAAATGTATGTAAAAACAAGTGGTATAAAAAAGATATACGATAACGGATTAACTCCATTTGAAGCGTTAGGTGGGGTATCTATTGGTATTGAAAAAGGAACGGTGTGTGCACTAGTTGGTGCATCCGGATCAGGTAAGACAACCCTTTTAAATATCATCGGTGCGATAGATACGGCAACTGCAGGCGAAGTTATAATTGATGATGAATCGTTGAGTGATAAAAACAGTAAAGCGTTATCTATTTTTAGAAGAAAAAATTTAGGGTTCATTTTTCAAAGTTATAATCTAATACCAGTTTTGACTGCGTATGAAAATGTAGCTCTAGCGTTGTTTGAAAGTGAAGGCAAAGATAAGCACGATAAAGTTATGTCTATGCTTGATAAAGTAGGATTAATTGATAAAGCTAAAAACTATCCTAACCAGTTATCAGGTGGACAACAACAAAGGGTATCTGTTGCAAGGGCACTTGTAAAAACGCCTAAACTACTTTTAGCAGATGAGCCAACAGCTAACTTAGATAGTAAAACTGGTAAACAGATTTTAGATCTTTTATTAAAGTTGAATAACGATGAAAAGATTACGATTTTATTTTCAACACATGACTCAAGAGTTATGGATATAACAGATAAAATTTATACATTAAGTGATGGGAAAATAATAGAGGGGTCATAGATGAGATTATTAAGCATAGCATTAAAAAATGTTCTTCGTGCTAAAAGACGAGCATTTATGACTATATCAGTTCTATCATTGGGTATCGTTTTATATATTTTATTATCATCATTTGCAGATGGTTTTGTGAATATGTCTATCGACTCTTTGAGAGAGGAAGATTATTCAGATATAAGAATACGCATAGCTAATTTTGATACCGATATTCCTCTTAATGAGGATAATTTATGGCTAGATCAATCGACGAATTTAGATACAGGTGAGATTTTATTAGATACGGTTGAAGGTATAACTTATACTCCACGACTTATTATTTATGCAGAAGTTGATAACTATGTTGATTCGATCCCAGTCGCATTAATAGGAATAGATGAAGCACGTGATAGCAAAGTTTTATTAGTTAAGAACACATCAGATGAACCGCTTGGTGATCTTGCGTGGCTAGGAGCTGGACTTGCAAATGATTTAGATGTTGAAGTTGGGGATTACGTTAATCTCACATTTAGAACTAAAGGTGATGCGTTCGTTTCAGCTGAGTACGAAATAGGTGGGTTACTTAATTCATCTAATCCGATGTATTCAGAGGGTGGGGTGGTTATTAATCTTGCTGAACTTCAAGAGATGTTTGATTTAGATTATATATATCATTACACAATTAAATTAGATGATGAATCTAAATTAGATGAAGTAGCTGGTGAGTTACAAACGTTATATAAGGATCAAGAAGTTTTAACATGGAAAGATTTAACGAGTGATTTAGTAGGTGCTATGGATGCAAGAATGTCGGCTATGACTATATTTTATGTGATTATAGGTATCATAACTTTTCTTGGATTAACGAACTCTATTTTGATTAGTGTTTGGGAGAAAAAGAAAAATACAGGCACACTTAGAGCGTTAGGATTTATGGATAGCGAGATCGTAAAAATATTTATCTATGAAGGTTTTTGGATAGGCGTTTTTGGCGTAACGATAGGTGTGATATTAGCGATAATAGGTAACATTCCGTTATCAACAATAGGTATAGATTATTCAACAGCACTTGATTCAGCATCGGATAAAGGTACGGATATCGGTCTGTATATACCGCCAGTTGTTAGAAGTGCATGGGACATAAAATATTTTCTACTACCTATAATAGTTGTGCCTATAGCATCAATGTTGGTATCGTATATTCCTGCTAGAAAGAGTGTGCGTATGTCGATTGTGGATTGTATAAGAAACAATACATAGAGGAAAAAATAATGTTTAAGTATGCGATAAAAAATATTTTTAGATATAAAACACGAAGTATATTGACGTTCATTGTAATTGCAGTATCAGCAGTAGCGACTGTTTTTATGATGGGATATTTTAATGGAATGATAGGACTTTTCTTGAAAGGTTTTATAGATTATGAAACGGGTCATATTCGTATTGTTACAGAAGGTTTTGCTGAGAAAGAGAGATTTACACCAGTATATGAGAATATACCTAATGTGGATCAACTTAAAGCAGAGATTTTGGAAGATGATAGGGTAGCGAAAGTTGTCCCTGCGTATAAGATTTTTGGACTTGTTGGAAATGGTGAGAACACATATCCAATGAGTATTGTATCGTTTGATTTCTCAGATGATTTCTATGAGTTAGAGGATAAAATTGTAGAAGGCGAACTGTTAGAAACAGGTTTATTGATGAGTAAAGAGTTGCAAGATAAGATAGGTATATATCAAGGAGACAGTCCTATTTTAGTATCAACAACAGTTGACGGTGGACTGAACGCTGTGAAGCCTGAGATTATCGGCACAACATATTTTTCTATGGCGATGTTTGATAAGCATACGGTTTTTGTAGATTTGAGAACGGCTAACAAACTTTTAAAAACTAAGAATTCAGCAACAGAAGTTTTTGTGGTTCTAAAAAATATGAAAGATATTCCAGAAGTTACAAAAGAGCTTCAGGCAAAATATCCTAACTATGATGTTAGTGATTATATTACGCAGATAGGTCCTTTATATTCATTTATAGATTTTGAGTTAAGATTGTTAAACGGTATAGTTGTGTTCGTGATGTTTTTAGGATCGTTGATAGTTGTGAACTCTCTTGTTGCATCAATTTATGAGAGGATCACAGAAGTTGGGATGTTGAAAGTTTTAGGATATTCAAACCTAGAATTAACTAAAATGTTATTTTACGAAGGTTTATTTTTCGGAGTTTTTGCAGGTGGATTAGGTTTTCTTATCGGAGCATTGTTACTATATTACTTGTCTATTGTAGGCATAGATTTAACAGCTATGCAATCAGAAGGACAATCTGTTCCGATGGAGACGGTACTGTATCCATCATTGACGCTTAAATTAGGTGTAATAAGTTTTCTAGTAGCAGTGATGATTCCTGCGTTAATATCTCTGATCCCTGCACGAGTTTTAAGCAAGATTGTACCGATTGATGCGATCAATTCAAGAGGATAATTTAGAGATAATTTAAGGTAGTATTTGAGTGAAATTGGTGTAATATTTGCGTGAAATTTAAT
>CAMQYB010000117.1 GCA_947039055.1 uncultured Deferribacteraceae bacterium | reverse complement strand
TTTTAAAATAACTTTTAAAAAGAAACAGATATGATTAGTAAGGCATTAAAACTGCTAAATTTCTAGCAACTTTTCCTTCCATAACACCATTTAACGATAAATTACGCTTACGTTTTCTACTCTTACTAGTAAGAATATGTCTTTTACCTTGTTTTTGAAACACAAGTTTACCGTTAGCAGTTATTCTAAATCTCTTCTGCGCACCTTTATGTGTCTTAACTTTATGAACACCCATTAAAACCTACCCCATCATATTTATAATATAGTTTTTATATATAACTAAATTTTATATATAAAATATTTTTTCTGATTAATTTGCTGATTTTATAGCTTTCGGATTAATAACCATTATTTGTTGTTTACCGAAAAGTTCTGGTTTTTTTTCCATCAACCCTAAATCTTCAACATCCAGCAGAACTTTATTAATGATCTCTAATCCAGCACTTTGAAACATCATTTCTCTACCACGGTAACGGATAATAATTTTAACTTTATCACCATCTGTTAGAAAACGTCTTATATGTTTCAGCTTAACGTTATAATCATGATCTTCAATTTTAGGACGAAATTTGATTTCTTTAATATCAATTTGGTGAAGACGCTGTTTCTTTTTTGTTTCTTTTTCTTTTTTGTTCTTCTCAAATTTATACTTACTATAATCCATCACTCTGCACACAACAGGTTTTGCTGTTGCTGCAATTTCAACTAAATCCATTCCTTTATCGCCGGCAATTTTCAAAGCCTCTGATATTGAAACAACACCTAATTGAGATCCGTCATCTGAAACTAAACGAACTTCACTATCTGTAATCGCTTCGTTTACTCTTTCTTTATCACTGTCTCTACTTGAAGCTATCGCCCTGTCCCCCATAATTCTAAAGATTTGCTGTTGACTAAGTTATTTAGTATACTGATATATTCATCAAATGCAAGATTATTTTTCAGAGAGTTGTCTCTTAGTCGTACAGATATGGTTTTATCAGCCATTTCACCGTCTCCAACTATCACCATATGTGGGATCTTTTCACCTTGTGCTTCTCTTACTTTAAAGCCAATTTTTTCGTTACGCAGATCTTTCTCAACATGATATCCGAGTGCTGTTAATTTCTTAGCAATCTCTTCTGCATAATCTATACTACCTTGACTAATATTCATAACTTTTATCTGCACAGGTGCAATCCATAATGGAAAAGCTCCTGCAAAATGTTCTATAAGCACGCCTAAAAATCTATCAACCGATCCTAATATAACACGATGCAACATAACAGGTCTATGTTTCTCACCATCATCACCGATATAGCTTAGGTCAAATCTTTCAGGTAAATTAAAATCACATTGAATAGTTGCACACTGCCATAATCTTCCGATCGAATCTTTTAATTTAATATCTATCTTAGGCCCGTAAAATGCTCCATCGCCTTCGTTGATAGTGTATGCAAGTTTATTAACTTCCATCGCATCAACAAGTGCAGCTGTTGCCATATCCCACGCTTCAAGTGTTCCGATAAATTTCTCTTCTGGTCTAGTAGATATTGTGTGAGTAAATTCAAATCCGAACATATTCATCACATCAGATACAAATTTTAATATATCAGTAATCTCATCTTGCAACTGTTCAACCGTACAAAATATATGTGCATCATCTTGAGTAAAAGCTCTAACACGCATTAATCCGTGCAGTACGCCTGATTTTTCATGACGGTGAACTGTACCTAATTCAAAATATCGTTGAGGTAGATCTCTATACGATCGAAGCTCTGATTTATATACTAATATGTGTGATAAGCAGTTCATCGGTTTAACACCGAACTCCATATCATCTATCTGAGTGAAATACATATTTTCTTTATAGTTTTCATAATGTCCAGATTTGACCCATAGATCACTTTTTAATATTGATGGACCGTACACAATTTTATATCCACGTTTAAGATGTTCTTCACGTTCATACTGTTCAAGTGTTGATCTAAGCATTCCACCGTTTGGAAGATATATAGGAAATCCAGCACCAGCGTCATCATCAAGCATGAACAATTTTAATTGTTTACCAAGTTTTCTATGATCACGTTTTTTAGCTTCCTCTAACATATTAAGGTATTCATCTAACGCTTCTTTAGTAAAGAAAGCAGTTCCGTATATACGTTGCAGTTGAGGATTTTTTTCATCCCCACGCCAGTATGCACCAGCAACTGAAAGGAGTTTAAAATGTTTTATTTTATTAGTTGATGGAACGTGTACACCACGACATAGATCGGTGAAATCACCTTGAGTGTATAATGATACTGTATCAACTCCAAGATCGTTAATGATCTCAACTTTATAATTTTCGCCTTCACTGCTAAATTTATTAATAGCGTCTTTTGCTGATATTTCAGTTCTAACTAGAGGTATAGTTTCAGAAGATATTTTCTTCATCTCTTTCTCTATTTTGATAAGATCATCAGGTGTGAAAGGAGTTTTCTGATCAAAATCATAGAAGAACCCATTTTCAATAACAGGGCCTATAGTTACTTTAGTATTAGGAAATAACCTAACGACAGCTTGTGCCATTAAGTGTGCTGTTGAGTGCCTTAAAATTTCTAAAGCTTCATCATCAGACTCTGTTAATATTTTTACTTTATCGCTATCTTTAAGAGGGAATGTGATATCTCTTAGTTCATCATTAACGATTGCTGCAATCGCTTTTTTAGCTAACTGACTTGATAAAGATTTTGCTAAATCTATTGCACTGCTACTTTCAGGTATCTCTACCTTGTTGCCATCTAATAATTCTATTACCATAACTATATCCTCATTTAATGTGAATTCTTTTATCATATATCACAATCAGTAATAAATCAACAATCTATTATATGATGAAAGTTTAAAAATAGATAAAGTTCAGTATTTTAGTAAGATTATAATTAGATAGACATATATTAATCTAATATTACATATAGATATTAAGTTGACACAGCAATTTAATAGTCGTAACATCTTAATATTACAAGGAACTTGAGGGGAGAATTTATGACAGTAATGATGATTGTTCAGTTATGTATTGTTTTATTGGCGTTATACGTCGGTGCAAGGTATGGAAGTATTGCACTTGGTGCAATGTCAGGTATCGGTTTATTTGTTTTAGTGTTCGCATTTGGTTTAAAACCTGGAACGCCTCCAGTTACGGTTATGTTTATTATCATAGCAGCAGTAACATGTGCAGGGGTATTACAAGCATCAGGTGGTATGGATTTTCTTATTCAGATTGCAGAGAAAATTCTTCGTAAAAATCCATCAAAGATAACGTTTTTAGCACCAATTACTACATTCTTTTTGACAGTATTAGTAGGTACAGGACACGTTGTTTACACGTTAATGCCTATTATATGTGACATATCATTAAGAAAAGGTATCCGTCCAGAGCGTCCTTGTGGAGTTGCATCAGTTGCATCACAGGTTGGAATAACTTGTTCACCGATCGCAGCCGCAGTTACTGCGTTTGTTGCAATAACTAATGAAGCAACAGGTATGTCAGTTACGATCACACAAGTTATAGCTGTTACAATACCAGCTTGTTTAGTTGGGTTATTTGCTGCATCAATATACTCTAATAAACGTGGTTTAGATCTAGATAAAGATCCTAAATTCCAAGCAAGGTTAGCTGATCCTGAAACAAAAGAATTTATGTTTGGAACAGTTGCAACAACTCTAGATAGAGAGTTACCTAAAACTGCTAAATGGTCGGTATATATCTTTATGGCTGCTATAGCAACAATTGTTGTACTTGCAACATTTCAATCATTACTACCAGAGTTTCCTAATAAAGCTGGCGTTATGAAACCTTTATCTATGGCGTTACTTATTCAAATAGTTATGCTTGCAACAGCGGCGTTAATTATTCTAATATGTAAAGCTGATCCAAAAAAAGTTGTAGCAGGTTCAGTATGGCAAGCGGGTATGGTTGCAGTTGTTGCGATCTACGGTATTGCTTGGTTATCTGATACATATTTCTTATTCTATAAAGCTGAGATGATGGCATCTATGAAAGGTATCGTTCAAGCGTATCCATGGTCGATAGCGTTTGTACTTTTCGGTGTATCGGTACTTATTAATACTCAAGGTGGAGTTGTTACATCTATGCTTCCACTAGCTTATAGCTTAGGTATACCTTTCCCAGTTCTATTAGGAGTTCTACCATCGGTTTACGGTTACTTCTTTATACCTAACTATCCATCAGATATTGCGACAGTATCGTTTGATAGATCAGGGACAACGGTTATCGGTAAATATCTACTTAATCACAGCTTTATGGCACCGGGATTAATCTCTGTTTTCGTTTCTTGTATCGTTGGTAGTATAATAACTGTAGTTATATATTAAGTTATTCATACTCAGATTATGTTAAAATTATAATATAATAAGTATAAAGTTACGCAACTTGATAGATGAGTGTTTTAAACATAAATCTATTAGGTTGCGTTTTTTTATGTGTTGAAATAAGTTGTGTTGTTATTTGCAATATTTGAAGAAGTTAGGGCATGGGTAGAAACAGAAAATTAGGTTATAAAAACTTAGAAATAAAAATATAAAAAAAGGGTGAACTGAATGTCCACCCCTTTATATATGATAGTAATTAATTGTTAAGAATTACTAAAAGTTTAATTAAAAACTATCTGAGAAATTTTAAAATCATTAAGGTATTTGAAATATTGCACCATCAACTTTATAGTAACTTTGTCTAAGATATAGATAGTATAAGCCTATACCTATAGGATCCTCACTAGTAGCATATACTGTATATAGTCGTGTATCTGGTAATACGACAGCACCGGCAGTAACATTTTGTAACTCACCGTAACCATTTCCTATACCTTCACTTAACTGAACGATAGTTGCATTAGCTTCCTTAGGATCAAATTGATAAGCACTCACTTTAAAATCAGCTTGCGTAGCTCCTGATATGGTATAAATAACTGAGCCATCAGTTCTAACAGACTTAATATCAGTTGGAAGAGTTATACTACCTGTAAGATCTGTCCATTTAGGAGTAGCAGTATTATCGAATTTAAATATTTTGCTTGCAGTAGTGTTCTCAACAATTGCATATATATAGCCTTCAACTGCGATTAACTTAATATCAGTAACATCAGTTGTAGGCAAGTTTAGATCGGTTATATCTGTTGAAGTAGTGCCACTCACTTTATTAACGGTAGCTTTGCCACCAACAATCCCTGCGACATACACATCACTACCAAGCATAGTTAATGATTTAGGTTGCATTGTGTTACTTGTTAATGGAACTGGTGTTTGAATACCAGCAGTTGTTACTTTATAAAGATTTGCAACAGCGTTAAGAGTTGCAATATAGAAACTTGTATCATCTCCTTTACCGATTGTAAAATCAGTAGTATTAGTAATTGCAGAAGTTCCAGTAATAGGCTTACTTTTGTTATCGTAGATAGTTACAGTATTCACTTTATTATGGACTATAAATAGCTTGTCGCCGATCGCTTGCAACGAATTAGTTCTTATCCCAGCAGATGTAACGCTAGTGATCTTAGTTGGTACAAACTTTTCACTTGCTTGTAGAAATAGAGACCCTGAGTTGCCATCTCGATTACCAGCAAGTATATAGATTTTGGAATTATTTCTAGCACCTGTAGAAGCTATAGATATCTCACCAGACGCTGGTATATTTTCATCAAGAATATCAACACTTATAGTCAGTGCCATCTGAAACGTTTCATTAATAGATTTTGTAGCAAGAAGAACATCTTTACTTGATTCAAATTTAACATCAGTTTTGTTACTCCAATAAACACCTCTACCGCCACCTGCTTTATTATCAAGATATAAATCTAATCGACTATTATCTAGATCATTAATCTTAACACCAAAATATTTTGTTGGTTTAGATTTTGGAGAGTATATCGCAGTAGTTGAACTTTTTGCTTCAACAAACTTGAAAAGGAGTTCGCTAGTTGAATCAGCCATATCTACTGCATAGATATCTCCTTTTTCATTAACTATATTCCTAAAACCCTCTTTATTAATAACAAGTTGAAACTCTTTCCCTGCAACATTTTCTAAAAAACTAGTTACTTCTACTGGCTTTTCTTCTTTGTTTTCTTCTTTTTTCACTTCTTCCGTACACCCTGCAAAAATACTTAGAACGCACAAACTTCCTAAAGCTAACAATATTAGCTTTTTAAATAACTTAGACATAATAATAACCCCCGTTTTTATTTTTATCCATTAGTGATATCTATTTCAAAATTAATAACACCGTAGTACAAAAGTACGCTAGTATATTAATGTAATTTTTATATTTTTTAAATTATTTACCACCTCCATTATTGTTCTCAATTAGCATAAAACATAAAATAGGTATGGGCGGGATTGAACCGCCAACCCCTGCAACGTCAATGCAGTGCTCTCC
>CAMQYB010000116.1 GCA_947039055.1 uncultured Deferribacteraceae bacterium | reverse complement strand
ACTTGCTAGTCACGAACCATGCACGCTTGTAAGAACTGCGAACTTTGTACGATTGTCCAACTTGCTAGTCACGAACCACGCACACTTGCAATAACTACGAACTTTGCCCACTCGCCAACTTGCCAGTCACGAACCATGCACGCTTGTAATAACTACCAACTTTGCCCACTCGCCAACTTGCTAGTCACGAACCATGCACGCTTGTAAGAACTGCGAACTTTGTACGATTACCCAACTTGCACAACACACCTAATTCGCCCACTTGCCAAACTTTGTATGATTACCCAACTTGCACAACACACCCAATTCGCCACTTGCCCAACTTGTCCCACTTGCCAAACCTAAGCCCCACGAAACAAGCCCAAATTATTTGTTTTTAAATATTGCACCCTCGGCTGCTGATGATACCGATTTTGCATATTTTAATAAATACCCTTTTTTAATCTTAGGTTCAGGAGCTTTCCAACTCTCTTTCCTTTTAGATAAAACAGCATCATCTACGTTCAATGATATTTTTCTGTTAGGGATATCTATCTCAATTTCGTCACCGTCATTAACTAAACCGATCATTCCACCTTCCATAGCCTCAGGAGATATATGTCCTATACAAGGACCTCGTGTACCACCTGAAAATCTACCATCAGTAATAAGAACAACTTCTGTCAACCCAAGACCCATAATAGCAGCAGTAGGTGCTAACATCTCACGCATTCCAGGCCCACCTTTAGGACCTTCATAACGGATAACTACAACATCGCCGTTCTTAATAACTCCACCCATAATAGCTGCCATCGCAAGCTCTTCACTATCGTAACATTTAGCAGATCCTTTGAACTTCATCATATGTTCTGCAACAGCCGATTGTTTAACAACCGATCCGTCAGGTGCTATATTACCTTTTAGAACTGCTATGCCACCCTCTTTATGATAAGGGTTATCTAACGATCTAATTATGTTATTATCATATATTTTAGCTTTATCACATATCTCATGAATAGTTAAACCAGATACCGTCATACTATTATTAAGAATAGGTTTTAGAGATTTTAATACACCAGGAATTCCACCTGCATGATCTAGATCTTCCATGAAAAATTCTCCACCTGGACGCATTGACGTAATATGTGGAGTAGTTTTTGCTAACCTATCAAATGTATCTAAATTAACTTTCACACCTGCTTCATATGCGATAGCTGGAATATGTAATGTAGTGTTCGTTGATCCTCCTAACGCTAGATCAACTATAACTGCATTTTCAAACGCTTCTTGTGTCATTATATCAAGAGGTTTAATATCCTCTCTTACTAATCTATTTATCTCAACTCCAGAATCAAACGCTATACGACGTTTATCAGCAAGACCTGCAAGTGCTGTTGCCATTCCTGGAAGCCCCATACCCATACTCTCTGTTAAACAAGCCATCGTGTTTGCTGTGAATAACCCTTGACAAGCACCCTCACCTGGACAAGCTGTTCTTTCAAGATTATCTAACTCTTCAGCGTCGATCTCACCTTTAGAAAATTTTGCAACAGCTTCAAATGAATCTGTTATAAAATCTCTTCTAATCATTTTATAGTTACCAGATGGCATAGGACCTGCCGTTACAAATATTGATGGAACATTTAATCTAGCTGATGCCATCAACATTCCTGGTGTAATCTTATCGCAATTTGTAAGAAATACTACGCCGTCTAACTGATGAGCGTTTACAACACACTCAATAATATCTGCGATAGCGTCTCTACTTGGTAGACTATAATGCATACCTGAATGTCCCATCGCTATCCCGTCACATATACCTGGAACTGAAAATATAAACGCTTGTCCACCACCTGTGTGAACACCTTTCTCTATAAATCTTTCAAGCACACGCATTCCAGAATGTCCTGGGATTAGATCGGTAAATGATGAACATATACCAATAAACGGAGCATTCATCTGCTCTTTTGTTACGCCAGTACCATATATTAATGCTCTATTTGGTGCACGTTCGCTACCTTTTTTTATTATATCGCTTCTCATAATTCTCAACCTTTTAAACTGTTATATACTTATCATAGACAATATGATTTTGTAATCTCGTATTGTACACTAATTTTAAACTTTTTTCCATAAAATATATAAATATCTCTATTGATCTTGATTTTTATCTAATATTGTTGCAATATATATATATAGCTAAGGAGTATATATTATGTTTGGTTTAGGAATGTCTGAACTTATTTTGGTAGCAGTTGTTGCATTGTTAGTTATAGGACCTAAACGGTTACCTGACGTTGCGAAATCATTAGGCAAAGGGTATGGTGAGTTTAGAAGATCGTTCTCGGACTTTAAAGAGAGTGTTAATCTTGATGATACTATAAACCCTACTCAGAAAAAAACAGATGCTAATAATAATAGCAGTCACGCATCTAAAGAAGTTGTCGCTGTTGAAAAATATAAAGAAGAGTGGAAGACTAAACTTCCTAATACGAAATCTAAGAAAACATCTAACGTAAATGATAGCTCTGATAAAGGTAGTTAATAGTGAATAACAGTAGTGATAATTTAAGCAAACCTGAGGTAACCTCAAGATATCCTCTTATGCATCATCTTGTAGAACTTAGAAAAAGATTAGTATATGTGATTATATTTTTAATAATAGTTTTCATAGGTGCATACTCGCAAGGAAAACTGTTGATGAATTTTGCAATAGCTCCACTTGTTGAAATCATGCCTGAAGGATCTACGATCGCATTTATTAAACTTACTGAAGGCTTTATAACTGAATTAAAATTATCTGCACTTGTTGCATTTTTTGTTTCTATGCCTTTTATATTATTTCAACTATGGAAATTTATCGCACCTGGATTATATGTTAATGAGAAGAAATATTTTATTACATTTGTTGTATCAGCATCAATTTTATTTTTCATCGGTGCATCGTTTGCATATTTTATAGTGTTCCCGTTAGGGTTTCAATTCTTTCTAAAATACGCCTCGCCTGAATGGAATATGATAGCTAGCTTATCTGTTGATTGGTATTTAAGTTTTGTGATTAAATTAACTCTTGCCTTTGGACTTGTTTTTGAAATGCCTGTGATTATGTTCTTTCTAGCACTCATGGGAATAGTGACTGATAAAAAACTTATCAAATATAGACGGTATGCGATCGTTGGAATTTTTATACTCGCAGCAGTTCTTACACCTCCTGATGTGATATCTCAAGTAACTATGGCGATACCACTACTTGTGCTTTATGAGATCAGTATATTTATAGCTAGATTTGTTAATAGAAAAAATAAAGAAGAATCTACTCTTAATATTTATGAGTAGATAAAATAAAAAATCCATCAAATAATAACTTTTTATTTGTGGATAAAATAATTTAACGTTGAGTGATGCAATATGAGTAATAACAGTAGTAATAATAGTAACAACAATAACTGTAGTAATAATGATAGTAGTAGCAATAATAGCAACAATAACATTATACAGCCTGATCAATATGGAAGAAGGTTAAAATATCTACGTATATCTGTCACGCCTGCTTGCAATTTCAAATGTATATACTGTAAGCCTCACACTGAAAACAGTATGAGTTTGGCTGGCGAAAAGATTTTAAGTTACGATGATATCTTATTTGTATCTGAAGTGTTTGCAGGGCTTGGAGTTAATAGGTTAAGAGTAACAGGTGGTGAGCCTCTTGTTAGAAAAGATATCGTTCCATTCTTATCTAAACTATCTGCAATTAATGGTATTGAAGAGGTTATGATAACTACAAATGGATCTCTGCTTACTAAATATTCTGATGATCTTTTAAAAGCTGGAGTTTCAAGATTAAACATTTCACTTGATACTTTAAACGCTGAAAGATTTAATTATATCGCTGGCACAAACACAAATATGTTTAACGATACTATGGCTGGAATTAGAACTGCGATTAGAACTGATTTTAAACAAGTTAAAATTAACGCTGTAATGATCAAAGGATTTAACGATGACGAACTGCTTGATTTTGTAAATTTTGCAGCTGAAGAAAATATTATTATGCGTTTTATAGAGTTCATGCCTGTTGGTAATCATGATCTATGGAGCAAAGAAAATATTATTACAAGTGATATGATACTTAAACAGTTAGCTCATCTTAACCCTCAGCAACTTCAAAAAGATAAAAATACTGGACCTGCAGTGAACTATAAATTATCAAACGGTGCTACAATAGGAATTATCACGCCTATCACAAAACATTTCTGTGATGATTGTGATAAAGTAAGATTAACATACGACGGATATATACGTTCTTGTCTGCTTGATGATAGAGAGATAGATATTAACGACGCTATAAAAAGTAGAGATACCAATATGCTAATTGAATGCATTAAAGAAGCCTTAGCTATTAAATCGAAGGAATACGATAAAAATTCTGTAGAGGTTAAAAATGGATATAATAGAACAATGTCTAGGATCGGTGGATAAAAAGTTTAGATATAGTAATACTGTAAAGCCTATAAATTTTGATGATTTCATAGAGTGCATTAATAATAATGTAGTCAAATCTTCAACTTTTATCGAACTGCTTGAAAATTATAAAAGTAAAAAAATACTCCTTATTCTTGATCCAAAAACCGATTGTAAATTGATCCCTACAATATTAAATGTTATAGAAAACAAAATAGACTCAATAGATAATTTAAATATTATTCTTGCATCTTATGCAACAGAAAAAATCATTAAAGAAAGTTATAAAAACATACTTGCAGATTGTTACAGTAAGTATGAAAAAAACTTGGTAGAATACGATCCTGATTATACAACAGATTTTGATTTCTTCGGGACAACATCAAATAAACAACCGATACTCATACATAAATTATTTCTAAAATCAGAGCTAGCCATTACCGTATCTGAAATCTATCCTGATTTAATCTACGGATATAAAGGTAGTAGATCTTTAGTTTTTCAAGGGATAGCTCCTAAAAAATCATTTATAAAAACTGCTTCATTAATACTTGATAATGATATAAACGATAGTAAAAAATTGTTCAAAAAAAATTATTACGCTGGAAGCAAAGAGAATATTATGATAGCTGATGCGATCGCTGGAACTCTGATCGCTAGAAGTGAAATTGAATATTACTCTATCAACTATATCAAAAATGCTGATAATGAAATTACAGATATTTTTGCTGGTGATATTTTTCTGTCACAAATAGAGATGATAAATAAACTCGATAAATTATCGTTCACCAATAGTGAACTAAATAGTACAGAGTGTCATAAATCTGCGTTAATAAAATTAGATAAAAACAATAAATCTCTTGAAGAGTGTGCACAATATTTATACTCTATTTTAGGCAAGATTGAGAAAGGTTGCAGAGTTCTAATAGATGCTACAGATCTTGATGAATTTGGATCAGAAAAGTTTATATCATTCCTCAATATCAATACTGTTATCGAACAGAAAGAAAAACTGCTTGCAGGGTTTGATTATAATTTACTAAACGCAACAATTATAAAATATCTATCATCTATGTATCATATCGCTATTATATCTAACTTTGATAAAGATATAGTTACAAGAGCTGGAATGAACAATTTAGATATAGATGATGTTAAAGATTTCATTGAAGATAAAAAGAGTACGATAGGGGTTACATGTGTCGAAAGATTTTCAATCTGATAAAAAAACTATCCTTGTAATAGACGATGATATCGAAATAATAGAACTCTTGAAAATGTTTTTAGATCTTGAGGGTTACGCTGTTGTTTCATCTGCTAATGGTATGGATGGAATAAAAATAGCAGAGAGTAATACCGATATAGATCTAGTTATATTAGATGTCGGACTTCCTGATATTTCAGGACAACAGGTTTGCAAAATTATTCGTCAAAAAACCGATATACCTATAATTATGCTTTCAGCTAACGACTCTGTGTCGGATAAAGTTATCTGTCTTGAATACGGTGCTGATGATTATATTACTAAACCGTTTGAGAATATGGAACTTATGGCAAGAATTAAAGCTGTGCTTAGAAGGTTTGAAAGTAACCACGAACTGCTTGATAATAATACTGATGAAAGCACAAACTTTAACGGAATAGTAATCAACTTCAAAAATAGATATGCGACTATAAATAATGAGAACTTAAATCTTACTCCTAAAGAGTTTGAGCTACTTATATATTTTAGTAAACACGCTGGACAAACTTTAAGCAGAGATAAAATAATTGAAGATCTGTGGGGCAAAAACACTCTCTATAGATGGAGCAGAAGCTTAGATGTGCATATACAAAACCTTAGACAGAAGATAGAACAAAACCCTAAAAACCCATCAATCATAAAAACTGTCTCTGGAATTGGTTATAAAATCAAAAAAGTTTAAACTGAGAACTTAGTAGATATAATAAAGTTGAACTGTTTTTTAGATGTTTAGAACGAACCTATCA
>CAMQYB010000115.1 GCA_947039055.1 uncultured Deferribacteraceae bacterium | reverse complement strand
AACTTGGTTATTTTAACGCTTCTGCACCGTTAACAATATCTAATAACTCTTTCGTAATAGCACCTTGTCTTGCTTTGTTATAGTAAACTACAAGACGTTTAATCATATCACCTGCTGCCTGAGTAGCACTTTCCATAGCAACCATTCTGGCACTATGCTCACCTGCTGCTGACTCTAACATACTCTGATATAATACGGTGTTAATATATTTTGGTAGTATATCTTCCAATATACTCTCTTTACTCGGTTCAAATATAAAATCTAAAACTGTCGCTTTCTCTGACTCTTCAGATTCTGTTGTCTCAATTGAACTTATATCAACTGGTAAAACTTTATCTAAAGTCGTTGTCTGAGTTGCTGTTGATTCATACTTATTGTATGCCATATAAATTTCATCAATGTTGCCTTCTTCAAAATCCGAAATCATATTTGATGTAACTAATGACACGTTTGAATAAGTGTATTTACCACCGAAACTTATCCATGATGCTTTTATATTATCTGCTTGTCTGTTCTTAAAATAATCATACGCTTTCTTGCCAACAATATATAACTTAACTGTTTTGCCGTCTGACAACTGATTACTGATAAACTCATTCGCCATCTTAACAACACTTGAATTGAATGCTCCACATAAACCTTTATCAGAGTTTACAACAAGCAGACCAACATTACGAACTTCTTTCCTATCTGTTAAATATGGATGTGAAGTATCCTCTTTTAGTCTGCGACGAAGCTCTATAACTAAACTTTTTAGTTTATCTGTATACGCTCTGCCTGTGTACATATTTTCAACTGCACGACGCATCTTCGCTGCCGATACCATTTTCATCGCTTTGGTTATCTTCTGCGTATTTTGTACAGATACTATCTTACGTTTAATATCCCTTGTATTTGCCATTCACTAAATCCTCATGATAAAAAAATCACCATAAATTATATATAAGCTGATTATTGTAACTATTAAATAAATTGATCTTTAAACTTTTTCAACGCCTCTTTCATCTTATCTGAAAGTGGATCTGTAATAGTTTTAGTCTTAAGAATAGCTTCCAAAATACCTGTTTTAGTTGTTTTAAGAAACTTTATGTACTCTTCATCAAATTTAGCTATTTTGTTTAATGGAACATCATCCATAAATCCGTTAATACCAGCGAAGAATATTGCAACCTGCTCTTCAACTTTTACTGGTTTATATTGACTCTGTTTAAGAAGTTCCATCATTCTACTACCACGAGTTAACTGCGCTTGTGTAGCCGCATCTAAATCTGATCCGAATTGAGCAAAGGCTACAGTTGCACGATAATCTGCAAGATCTAATCTTAATCTACCTGTTACCTGTTTCATAGCTTTGATCTGTGCTGCTCCACCAACTCTTGATACTGATATACCTGCATTAACCGCTGGTCTGAAACCTGAGTTAAATAGATCTGTCTCTAAGAATATCTGTCCATCTGTAATTGATATAACATTTGTAGGAATATATGCAGAAACGTCGCCAGCTTGTGTCTCAATAATAGGTAATGCAGTTAATGAACCACCACCCATTTCATCTGACATATTAGCAGCACGCTCTAATAATCTTGAATGAAGATAGAAAACATCGCCCGGATACGCTTCTCTTCCTGGAGGACGTCTTAATAGTAATGACATCTGACGGTATGCAACAGCATGTTTTGATAGATCATCATATATAAGTAGTGCGTGTTGACCGTTATCTCTAAAATATTCACCCATCGTACAACCTGCAAGTGGTGCCATAAATTGTAATGGTGATGGATCTGATGCTGTAGCTGCAACGATTATTGTGTATTCCATTGCACCATGTTTCTCTAATGTTTGAACAACACGTGCAACAGTTGATCTTTTCTGACCGATCGCAACATATACACATATTAAATCTTGACCTTTCTGATTTATTATAGTGTCTATAGCAATAGCTGTTTTACCAGTTTGTCTATCACCAATAATTAACTCTCTCTGTCCTCTACCGATAGGTATCATCGCATCAATCGCTTTTATACCCGTTTGTACCGGTTGATTAACTGGTTTACGTAGAATAATTCCAGGTGCAACTTTTTCAATTACATCCGTTTTCTTTGTATTGATAGGACCTTTTCCATCAATAGGCTGACCTAACGCATCAACAACTCTACCGATAAGCTCTGGACCTACTGGAACAGATGCAATCCTGCCTGTACGTTTAACCGTATCACCCTCTTTTAATGAAGAGGCATCGCCCATAACAACTATACCAACACTGTCTTCTTCTAAGTTTAGAACCATACCAAAAAGTTTGCCCGGTAACTCTACTAGTTCACCAGCCATAACCCCTTCTAAACCATAAACTTTTGCAATACCGTCTCCAGTACTGATAACTGTTCCAACCTCTTTTTTCGATACCATTTTATCAAAATTTTTGATCTGGCTACGAATAATTTGACTGATCTCTTCCGCTTTTATACGCATAAAGCTAAACTCCTATCGAGGTAATTTATTTTTATCTTATTTAAAATAATAGTAATAACTTTCTTACAAAATAATCTAATTTAAAACAATGTCATATCAAAACAATTATGAGAACTCTTCTCTCATCTCATCTAACGCTGCCTTAACAGTTGCATCGTAAAGGATAGAACCGTATTGAATTCTTACGCCTGCTATCAACGATGCATCTATCTGCTCATTAACAAGAACTTTCTTCTTAGTGATCTCTGTTAATCTTTTCTCTATATCTTTCTTAATCGTCGGAGTCGGTTTAGTCGCATACGTAACATCAACCAAAACTTCGCCTTGTGACTCTATCATTTTAGATTTAAAATACTCTGGAATAGATGCTAGTAACGATAGACGATTATTCTCAATTAAAATTAATGTTAGATTTAAAAACTGATCGTTCATCTTTTTAGCTTTGAAAATCGCTCTAAAAACATTAGACTTGTCGCTTACTGATATCATAGGATTAGAAACTAAACGTTCAAAATCTGCCGACTCTAATAGTAGTGATGAGATTAAATCCATCTCTGCTAAAACCTTCTTCTTTAAAGGAGCTGTTTTTAACTCATCAAATAATGCTTCAGCGTATCTTTTTGATAAAACTCTATTTTTCATATATTCTCGATTAATTTCCTATATTTTTAATATAATTCATATCTATTTTTCTGCTTTTGTCTGCTTTAATCTCTTTCTTAAGAAGAACTTCCGCTTTATCTATAGACTCCAATGCAATGCCTTTACGAATGTCGGTGATCGCTTTTAAAACTTCATTGTTCATTGTAGCTTTAGATTTTTCACGCATGAACTCAATCTGTTTTCCTGCTTCTACAAGTAACATATCAATTTCAACCTTAGCCGCATCTTTAGCGTTTTTACTAAGCTCGCTAAGTTCTGAGTCTAATTTGTTCATTTTTATACGATGCTCTTCTAAACGTATATTCGCCTCATCTAATCCCATCTCTGCACTGTGCAAAGCGTTTATGATACTATCTCTACGGTTAGCAGTCATACCTGATATCTTTTTGCCGATAGCCAAAACTAATATAATAACAAAAAGAACAAACATACTTATACGCCAGTATAATCCTGTCCAATCAAGCCCACCTTCTATTGATGCAAACGCATACGCTGGAGCTATTAAAAACACGAATACTGCTAAAGATTTTAAAATGTTAAACATAAAATATCCTATCTTATCCCTAATTTATATATAAATCCGATATATTTATAATATTTATAATATCTATAATTATTTAAGAAAATTTTGATAATTGCACACAAATCGATTCGCTCATAGCTGGAATATCTTTCTTTAACGACTCTTTTGTAGTTTTTATCATTTTATCAAGCTCTTTAAGATGTTTTGCATTATCTGCAGATATCTCTTCTTTCGTCGATAATATCATCGCATCTATCTTAGCTAATGTGTTTGAACGAAGTGTTTCTGCATGTTCTGATAACTCTTTTCTGCTAGTTGCTAATTTCTCTTCATACTCTTTACTCTCTTTATCCAATATGTTAAAAATGTTCGCTACTGATTCATGCATAGCAGATATTTTACCATCTCTACTATCAATAACTTTCTTCATCGGTTTAAGAATAAGCTTATTAGAAACAAATACTACTATTAAGAAAAGAATAAATTGAAAAAAGAAAGTTTCATCAAGACCTATTTGAATCATACTATTCCCCTAGATTATTGATCTATATTCAGCAGTTAGATCATAACAATGTGGTACCCTAAGATGGTACCGTTTGAAGATACCACCGATTATATAAAAAATCAAGTAGAATTAATATATCTATTAATCATAATTAATTATAGTGATATAATACATACTTATCTTAGAACTTCTATACACGGAAGTTTGCCAAATTCTATATACTCAAGCGATGCACCACCACCTGTTGATATATGTGCGATCTTATCTGATACTCCAGCCTTCTTAACAGCTGATACCGAATCACCACCACCAACTATTACCGTTGCATCATCTAATTTTGATAAAATATCTGCAATACTAAACGTTCCTTTAGCGTACGCCTCTGATTCAAAAACTCCCATAGGACCGTTCCATAGAACTGTCTTACATGGCGTAAGTAGTTTTTTATACTCTGCAATACTTTTCTCACCGATATCAAGACCCATATAATTATCAGGTATAGACACCTCTGAACATATTACAGGCTCGCCACAAAATTTATCTGATATAATATGATCTAACGGAAGATTGATTGATACATTTTTCTGATCTGCTTTCTCATATATTTGTCGAACGATATCCATCGCATCATCTTCTACCATAGATATGCCAACTGAGTAATCATTATATTTTAAGAAAGTGTACGCCATAGCTCCACCGATCAGAATGATATCTGCAACATCTATTAATGAATTGATAACGCCAATCTTATCAGAAATCTTAGCACCACCTACTATAGCTGCGAATGGACGTGCTGGAGATTTTATTATAGAGTCAAAATATCTAGCCTCTTTCTCTACCAAAAACCCTGCACCCTTCACAGGGATTAATTCAGCTAAGCCGTAAGTTGATGCGTGTTTACGATGTGATGTGCCGAACGCATCATTTACATATACATCATAAAATGCACCTAATTGAGCTGTGAAATCTTTATCGTTCTTCTCTTCACCTTTATAAAAACGCAAATTCTCAAGAAGCAGAACATCGCCGTAATTCATAGATTCTATAGCTTTCTCAACTTCAACGCCTATACAATCATTTACAAATTTTATATCGAAGAATTTTTTCTCGTTAATATAATCTGCAACAACTTTTAATGTGTAATCTAAGTTTTTTTCGCCTTTAGGTCTGCCAAGATGTGAGCCTAATATAACTTTTGCACCAGCGTTTTTAGCGTATAAAATAGTTTCTAAAGCCTCAACTATTCTTGTGTCATCTGAAACTGCTCCAGCTTTTACAGGAACATTAAAATCCACTCTTATAAAAACTTTCTTGCCTTTTAAATCTAAATCATTAATAACTTTTAACATGTTTGTAGCTCCAATTATATTTTTACAATCGTATTACAACTTCGATACATCTAAAATTTTATGCGTTATTAAAACTAATCCTTACTGCCTATGAGTAGTTGTTTAAATGAATTATTTGAAAGAATAAGCTCCGTTAATGCACCAGTTAAAATGCCTGATATTACCGATATTAATAATAATACTCCAACTATCGGTGTTGATAAAATATTATTTATAAATAATGTGTTCGCTATTAATAGCTGTATAAACATATGTGTGAATGATGACGTAACACCTACCGATATCGCTGTTACTTTACTCTTAAATACTTGTAGCACTAATACCATTACTATAAACGAAATAAAGGTTGATGGAAACCCTAATATTATTTTAAAGATAAAACTTCCTGAAAATACAGGAACAAGCACCGATTTTATTATCATTAATAAGAACGCCGATCTGACAGTCGATAAGTATAGCATAAACATTATAGGTATATTTGCAAGCCCTAACCTTACGGCTGGGATCGGTGTTGGTATAAAATTTTCCAATATACCTAAAACAACTGTAAATGCACCTAAAACCCCTATTAATACTGGAATTCTAATTGATTGTTTAACTTTCAACCGTAAATACCCTCGATAATCTAGGAAATTGTAAATCTATGCTTCATTTCAACTATATTTAATTGTTGTGTGTTACTACATATATAACTGTTGTGCGTTACTATATATATTTAATTGTTGTGTGTTACTGTATATTTAATCGTTGTGCGTTACTATATATTTAATTGTTGCGTGTTACTATATATATTTAATCGTTGTGCTCTGAAAGATACAGTAATGTGATTACTAAACTTGCACTATTTGCCACAACTAAGAATGAGCTATATAATTTTTAAATGTGGTAATCGTAATAACAACACTATTCGTTAAAATTAATGATTAAGTATAGTCATAGTCATAACCATAA
>CAMQYB010000114.1 GCA_947039055.1 uncultured Deferribacteraceae bacterium | reverse complement strand
TTAATTAATGGAAATCCCAGTTTCTCTCTATTCTCTAAATATTTCTCTGCAACACCTTTCGCTAATGCTCTAACTCTTGCGATATATCCAGTTCGTTCAGTTACAGATATCGCACTGCGTGCATCAAGAAGATTAAACGTATGGCTACATTTTAAACAGAAATCGTAAGCAGGTAAGGGCAGATCTATATTTGTCAACCGTGTACACTCTTTTTCATAAATATCAAACATTGTGAATAATGATGCAACATCAGCCTCTTCAAAATTATATTTTGAAAACTGTACTTCGTTCTCATGATAAACATCGCCGTAACTAAGTTTACTATTCCATGCAAGGTCGTATATAGAATCGCATTTTTGTAGATACATAGCGATACGTTCAAGTCCGTAAGTCAACTCTCCAGTAACTGGAGAAAGATCCATACCACCAGCTTGTTGAAAATATGTAAATTGTGATATCTCCATTCCGTCAAGCCAAACTTCCCAGCCAAGTCCCCAAGCACCTAATGTTGGCGACTCCCAATCATCTTCTACAAAACGTATATCATGTTCTAATGGATCAACACCAAGAATTTTTATACTCTCTAAATATAGATTTTGTATCTCAAGTGGCGACGGTTTTAACACTACTTGAAACTGATAGTAATGTTGTAAACGGTTTGGATTTTCGCCGTATCTGCCATCGGTTGGACGTCTACTGTTTTCAACGTAACAACAATCCCATGGCTCAGGGCCTAAACATTTTAAAAATGTTGCAGGGTTAAATGTTCCAGCACCAACTGCTTCATCGTACGGCTGAAAAATCATACATCCATTATCTGCCCAAAATCTTTGCAAATTCATTATTATATCTTGAAAGTACATATATATAATCTCTCCATTTCAAATCTACATTTCTACTATTTACTAAACATTAAACATCACTAACTAACTAACTAACTAACGATAATTACTTCTTTCTTCTGCTAGCTGTTGCGATTAACGGTAAGCTGTGCAATCTTATAAATCCTGTAGCATCAGCTTGATTGTAAGCACCTTGATCATCATCCATTGAAACTTGTTGCATATTGTATAATGAGTATTCAGATGTTCTACCGATCGGAGTTACGTTACCTCTATAAAGTTCTAATCTAACTTCACCAGTCACAAATTCTTGAGATTTTTCAAGCAGAGCGTTTAGACAATCCATCTCTTCAGAGTACCAGTATCCGTTATAAACCAAAGTTGCAAAACGTGGCATTAATGTCTCTTTAAGATTGATTACAGATCCGTCTAGGGTGATTGATTCCATATCTCTATGAGCGTTCATAAGGATTGTTCCACCTGGAGTTTCATATACTCCTCTTGATTTCATTCCTACATATCTGCTTTCGACCATATCAATTCTGCCTATACCATGATCGTGTCCAAGTTTATTTAACGCTACTAAAATTTCAGCAGGCGACATCTTTTTATTATTTAATTTAACAGCAACACCTTTTTCAAAACTCAAAGTAATTAGATCTGGTTTACTTTTAGCTTTTTTAGGTGACAGAGTATACTCAAACATATTATCAGGAGGAGTAACATTTGGATCTTCTAAAATCCCTGCTTCAAATGATATATGAAGAGAGTTTTCATCTGATGACCAAGGCTTACTTTTTGTAGCTTTAATAGGTATTTTATGTTGTTTAGCAAAATCAATAGCTTCTTGTCTACCTTTGATAACTTCAAAAAACTCTGGCATACGCCAAGGAGCTATAACTTTCAATTTAGGGTTAAGAGCTGCAATTGTAAGTTCAAATCTTACCTGATCATTTCCTTTACCAGTTGCACCATGAGAGAAGAATTTTGCACCAACTTTCTTAGCATAATCAGCCATACCTTTAGCGATAATAGGTCTTGCAAGCGATGTTCCAAGATAGTATCTACCTTCATAAAGTGCGTTGAATTTTATTGATCTATTAACAAAATCACTTACGAATTCATCTTTTAGATCATCAATCAGAACATCTTTTGCACCAGATAACATCGCTTTCTTAGTTACTTCTTTTTTGTCGATCGGTTGACCAACATCAGCAACATAAGCATACACTTCATAACCTTGTAGATCTAACCATTTTAATATTACTGAAGTATCTAAACCTCCAGAATATGCTAATATCACTTTACCCATTTTCGCCATCAAAATTGCTCCCTATATCTTTTTAAATAATTTAATTATATTTTTCAAACTTTTATATACTACGCTTAAAATCTTCTATACTTCAAAACAATCAAGCATTATAGCTTTCTGAATATGCAGTCTATTTTCTGCTTCATCAAACACGATAGAGTTTTTGCCGTCTATTACATCAGCTGTAACTTCTTCGCCTCTATGAGCAGGTAGACAGTGCATGAAATAAGTTTCTCTACCAGTTGATTTCATAAGTTTGCTATCAACGATAAAGCCTTTAAAATCATTCACACGTTTTGCTTGTTCGCTCTCCATTCCCATGCTTGCCCATACATCTGTATATATAATGTCGGCGTCTTTAACAGCTTTATAAGGATCAGTTGTAAGCAAAATCTCACCATCGTTTTGTTTAGCAATTTCTACTGCTTTTTTGTATATATCTTGATTAACAGTATACTCTTTTGGAGATGCGATTGATAGTTTCATACCAAGTTGTGCAGCACCGTTCATCCATGAGTTTGCAACGTTATTTCCATCGCCAATGAACGCAACTTTAACACCTTTTATCTTACCTAATTTCTCATAGATAGTCATTATATCTGCTAAAATCTGACACGGATGATAATCATCAGTTAAGCCGTTTATCACAGGTATAGTTGAGTTCTCAACAAGATCAATAATCTTAGCGTGTTCAGATGTTCTAATCATTATCATATCAACGTAACGAGATAAAACTTTAGCTGTATCACTAATAGATTCACCACGTTTTATCTGTATATCAGCAGATGATAAAAATAGAGGATAAGCTCCTAATTCTTTAATACCAACCTCAAACGATATTCTTGTTCTAGTTGAAGATTTCTCAAATATCATAGCGATAGATTTATCTCTTAATGGTGTTGTAAAGATACTTTTACTACGTTTTTTCTTTAATTTTATAGCTTCTTCAATTAGATTAATAAGTTCGCTAGGGGTTCTATCTAATAATGTTAAAAAATTTCTGCTCATTAATATTTTCCTTATATGATTGATTTAATAGAGTAGGGTATCGTAGCATATAACTACCCTTTATCCATCTAGTTCATTAATACTTTTTATAAATAGTTCAGCACCGATTAAGATATCTTCTTTACTGATATTTAATGGAGGAAATAATCTTACTGTATTGTTTCCAGCAGGGATCACAACTAATCCATTCTCTAAACATTTGCCGACAACAGTTGTTGGAGTGAAACGAGTTTCAACACCTAATAGTAAACCTTTTCCATGAAAAGTAACTCTATCGTTTAATTTATTTTCTATTGTTGATTTAAGTAGTTCACCTTTAATTGTAATATCGTTTAAGAATGTTTTGTCTGATATAATCTCAATAACTTTTTTAGCAACTTTAGTAATCATTGCACCACCACCAAAAGTTGTACCGTGCGTACCGTGAGTGAATAAACTTGCGATATGATCTTTAGCGATAATAGCACCGATCGGTAAGCCGTTCGCCATAGCTTTAGCCATACTCATTATATCAGGCTCAACGTTGAAATGTTTATAGGCAAAAACTTCTCCTGTTCTACCCATTCCTGTTTGGATTTCATCGAAGATAAGTATGATATCTTCTTTATCACAGATCTCTCTAAGTTGTTTTAAAAACAGAGGGTCGATCGGAAGAATTCCACTTTCGCCTTGATAGAGTTCTAATATTATTGCGACAATATCACCATTTTTAACTATATTAAGAACAGCGTCGATATCGTTAAAAGGTGCGAACCGATTATATTGTGCGATAGGAGTGAAACCGTTCTGTATTTTGTCTTGAGCAGTTGCAGATAAGGTTGCATAAGTTCTGCCATGAAATGAGTTGTTAAATGATAATATCTTATCTTTCTTACCGTTATATTTTTTGTTACCATATAATCTTGCTAATTTTATTGCAGCTTCATTAGCTTCAGCACCAGAGTTACAGAAGAATAATTTACCTTGAAAACTCTCTTTTACAATAATCTCAGCTAACTCCTCTTGCGGGGTGCTTAGGTATAGGTTTGAAACGTGTAAAAGTTTCGCAGCTTCTGAGACAATTATATCTGTTATATTTTTATGGTTATGTCCTAAATTGGTTACAGATATACCTGATCCAAAATCGAGATATTTACGACCGTCGATACTAGTTAGATAAGATCCATCGCCACTTATAAATTCTATATTATTTCTTGCGTAATTATTAATTAGATTACTCATATACTTCAAGATTTCTCCTAAATTAGTTATTATATATTCTTTTATTTTAATACATTAAACATTAAAATGCAAAACAAATTATTCTAATTATATAGTAGTATATAATTATCAAAATGTACATATTATTAAGTGATATATCATTATTAATGTTAGATTGAGATTAAATTAGTTCATTTAAAAATATAATACTTGTTAAAAAAATATTTTTTTGCTATTATCTGATATATGGACGTAAAAAATAGCAACGAAATAATAACTGAATTCATAAGCAGATGTAACTTTGTTCAAATCTATTCTGACTATAGTTTTGGCTTATTTGGAGCTGGCGATGAATTTTTAGGTATTGGTGCAGAGAAATCATTAGATATTCTTTATTCATCTGCAATAGCAGCGAATAGAGTTATAGGTTTTTTTGATAATTTACCTTCATTTATTCCTGAGTATGCAACGAAAGGTGGATGTATATTAATTACAAAAACTCTTCCAACAGTTGTTGCTACGCCTGTATTATTTTGTAAAAGTTTAGATGTTTTTCCTAATCTTTTAGCTACAGCACTAAGAGTTTCTAATGAAATTTCATTACCTGTAATTGTTGCAGTATCAGATAATATATTTAACAATTTTGTTAAATCTAGTAATAATAGTTACGATCATAATCGAATAGCTGGATATATATATAAACAATCTTTTTCAAACAAATTAACTGTTGAACAGTTTGCAGAGAAAATGCTTGCTGGTGAACAACTTTTAAATGAGTTAATGCCAAATAGCGATAATTATAATGAAATATCTTTTACAAAACCACAAAAACCTTTTATAAATTATATATTACCATTATATGGTGATAAAAAGATAACGCTTATGGATGTTGAAGTAGATATAAAAGAGTATGACAGTATTTATAAAACATTATCTACAAGATACAATATTAAAATAAGTGAAAAAGCAGATACGGATAGTAATATTGAAGTTACTTTGAAAGAATATCTCTGTCCTGGATGTCCATTTTTAGTTTATTTTGCTAGACATTACGATAAAGCGACTTTATATTTTACCGATATAAATTGTGAAGGAATGCTAAAAAAATATAACATTAACCATGTACCATTTGAATATTTTGTTGGGATTAATTCTTCACAATTAAATGTTAATACGGTTTTTATCGGAAAAGCATCATCGTTTAATTCGTCATATTTCCCTATGCTTAGATCGGGTTCGGTTGTATTGTTGAACGATGCTGATTATAAATCTGTGAATGGTTTTAAAAAGATTAAAAATATTCAGAAACCTTTTTCTGGCAATACCTTTGTTCTTCTGCCTTATAGTTGCAATAATATCAAAAGTTATAAAGCTGCTTCGCTTAAATATAGTAAATGTGATAAATGTTCTGATCTTGATTACCCTTTATGTATAACTGAAACGAATTGTGTTGCTTTATCATATAGATATGAAAAAATATTAGTTAATAAAGAGTTATGTACAGGGTGTAAAGCTTGTGTAACTGTTTGTAGAAAGGCGGCTATAAGATGAATTATCTTATTCAATTTGCAGGCAGAGAGTATGTTATGTACGATACTGCTGTTAAGTTTTTTATATACTCTACAGAACATTCTGATTATTTGATTGATCTTTATGCGAATGGAAAACCTACACCGTTTTCAGCTATGAGTAATAGTATTTATCTTAAAGGCTCACAAAAAAATGCTCATTACGATCTATTCGTAGATTTTGATGGCGACATGGTTATGTCAAATAAAGTTATACATATAACTCCACATACATTAGAACTACCAGAAAATATTTATAAATATCGTTACTGGGCTGTTTTAGGTACTTTATATCATATTATAGAGGATGTTTCCTCTGCCTATGTTACAGGTTACCTTCTTGAAAATAAGATGAAACAAGAGTTAGAAGTTTTTTCTAGTTATTCATCACACCTATCTTTTGCATTAAGAATTGCTGTTAATGAAATTTTCGGAAGAGATATCTAATAGCATTCAATCCTCTTTATTAATATCAACTATTGCCATTAATTTAAAACAATTGTTACGAACATAGTGAAACTGTTGCGAGTTTAGGAAACTTATTACGAA
>CAMQYB010000113.1 GCA_947039055.1 uncultured Deferribacteraceae bacterium | reverse complement strand
TAGCGTAGAATAGAAAAACCCTCTACAACTACGCAGAGGGTTTTATCTTTTTTTATATAAATTTAATTTTATATTTATTTAATGCAAGCGATTAACTGTTATCTTACAGTTTACCAACTAGATCAATTCCAGGTTTTAATGTTTTAGCTCCTGGTTTCCATCTTGCAGGACAAACTTCATTACCGTGTTGTGCAACGAACTGAGATGCTTGAAGAAGTCTTAATAACTCCTCAGAGTTACGTCCGATATTTCCAGCAACTATTTCATATACAACTACTTTTCCTTCAGGGTTGATAATGAATGTTGCTCTTTCAGATAGTCCAACTTCGTCGATCATAACTTCAAATCCACGAGCTAGCACACCAGTTGGATCAGCTAACATTGGGAACTGAATTTTTTTAATTGTTTCAGATGCATCATGCCAAGCTTTATGTACAAAATGAGTATCGCAAGATACAGAGTAAACTTCACAGTTAGCCTCTTTAAATTTAGGGTATAGATCAGCTAGATCTTCTAACTCAGTAGGACATACAAATGTGAAATCTGCTGGATAGAAGAAGAATATAGACCATTTGCCTAGTAAATCTTTCTTACTTACCTCTTTGAAACTATCTTTAGCGTATGCTTGAACCGTAAAATCAATTATTTCTTTATTTATCATTGACATATAAAATCTCCTTTTTATAACTACTATTTATTATTATTAAATCATCATTTTAATTTAATATCATTTTACTCTTCTATTAAATTTTGAATGATTTGTCAAGATATATAATACAACTTATAAATATTTATTACAACATACATATCTATAACAGTAAAATATTCGCAACAATATAACGACCTATAAATAGAATAAAAGTTCTCTAAAAGATTTAAAACTTTTTAGTTTTTTAGATGTAACAACTTCAACGTGCTCTACAAAAAGTTGTAAGATCTTATCTTCTTGAGGTAGATCTATAACCGTACTCTTATAAGTGCTATTACTTTTTAACGCTTTAAGTATAGTATTGACTTCGGTTGATATAGGTGTTGATGATTTTTTTCCACCTACACATTTGTCGCAAATAATATCACCTTCAAGATAGAACGATAATTCATCAATCTCATTATTACATACTTTACAACTATAGAAAGAGGGCAGAGTGCCTGATATTTTGAATATGATATAAATTATATAGATGATAGCTTTATGAACATTTTCTTGATTGATATTTAATATAAGTTTGTATAGATACTCATAACTTTCATCAAGTGGCAGAAGAGAGTCTATGATATCAAAAATCAGATTTAACCTAATACTAATATCTGCTACTTCAAGAAATGATATATATTTTGCAATAGGAGAGTGTGAATATAGTTTGAATAGATCGCTATTTTCTTTTCGTAAAATATCTAAAGTTGATGGAACAAATTTAACTACTCCACTTCGTTTTGTGAACGCTTTTGGCATAAACAATTTTAACTTGCCGAACTCTTCTGTAAATACTGACGCTATACATGAAGAGTCGGAGTAGACTACATATTTATAAATTATTCCACTGCAAGATATTCTTTTCATCGTTTATATTTATCTACCATATTTAGAGTATCTATAGTATTGACAGAAGAAGTAGTGATACAGAAAAATATATCGTAAGCCCAGTAATATCGTTAAGTGTAGATATAAACGGAGTTGACGCTACTGCTGGATCAAACTTTAGTTTAGTTAAAATTATAGGCACTGTTGCACCTGTGAAAGATGCGAATAGGATCGCTGAGAAGAGTGCTATACCGACTATCAATCCGATCTCTCTTGTACTTTGCATTAGAGGAGCAACTAGGGCTAATAAAACACCTATAACTACACCCATTATAAGTCCGATTTTAAGCTCGTTAAATATTACTTTTCTCGTATGTGTCATATCTACTTTACCTAAGGCAATCCCACGAATGATAACCGTTGCAGATTGGCTACCAACATTTCCACCCATCGCCATGATGATAGGCATGAAGGTTGCAAGGATTAAAAAATCTGTAACTCTGCCTTGAAAGAATGTTATGATAAGTCCTGAAAACATCTCTCCAACAAATGTAACGATGAGCCACGGTAGTCGTGTCTTTGCAGCTTTGATCGGTTTATTGGTGAACTGTAACTCTTCTTGATTTATCCCTGCCATGTTGTATATATCTTCATGTGCTTTATCACGGATAAAATCTATAATATCATCGACTGTAATTATACCACATAATCTATGATGTTCATCAACCACAGGGATCGCTAGCAGATCATATTTATCTATATAATTTGCAACTTGTTCTTGTTCATCAACAAGGTTTGCAGTTACGACATCTTGCACCATAATATCTGCAAGTTTTCTTGTTGGTGGGTTTAGAATTAATTGACGAAGTGATAGAACGCCTACTAGCTTATTATCATCATCAACGATATATAGATAGAACACCATCTCAAGATGTTCAGCTTTATGCAATGATTTTGTAGCCTCTTTAACGGTAGTGTTACAGTTGATAGCAAAGAACGCTGTGTTCATAATCGCACCAGCTGTTCCTTCTTCATAGTGGAGAAGTTTCTCTACATTTAATAGCTCATCTTTTTTCAGATATTTTAAATACACTTCTAATTTATCAGCAGGAACAAGTCGAAGTATATGGCTTGTATCATCAGAGTCCATCAAGTTTAAAATTGATGCAACGGTTTTAGGTTCAATCTCATCTAAGGCTGTTAAAATATCGTGATCATCAAGTCCTAAAATTATTTCAGATAACTTTTCGTTATCGGTTATATACTTCCATAATTTTCTGCGATCAAGATCAGATAGGTGTGATGATATAAACGCAATATCTGCGTGGTGAATTTTAGCTAATAGATTTTGTAGATGTGTTTTTGCATCACGTCTAATTAACTTTCGTACATTCTCTAATTTAACTTTTAGGGATGAGTCTATCATAAAATTTATCTACCTTTTAACACTTATTTCTTCTTGATCGTCGTAAATTTTTACGCTCTATATCTTGTGCCTGTTGCCGTATCAATCAACTCTACACCTTGTGCTGATAGTTTCGCTCTGATCTCATCAGCTAGTGTATAATTTTTATCTTTCTTTGCTAAATCTCTTTCTTCAATTAATTTATCAATCTCTTTTTCATCAATTTTTAAATTAACTTTAAACCTTTCCTCAGCTGTATAATTTAAAATACCTAAAAGAGTGTTTACTCTCTCAACTATTTTAACAGTTATATCTTTCAGTAGAGTTACACTATCAGTTGATGGTTTTGATGCTATAATTTTATTGCCTTCTCTTATAAATTCAAACAGAGATGCGAGCGCTCTTGGAGAGTTGAAATCATCGGTTAATGCTTCATCAAAAGATGTTATAAGAGTTGTGTATAGATTATTTATATCAGCACTAAAATCTTTTCCTTTACCTGATCCAGTCGTATAATTTAACTCATCAAGATAGATATAAATTCTATCAAGTGCAGATTTAGATTCAATTAATTTATCCTCAGAGTATTCAAGTGGTTGTCTGTAATGAGTTGTTAAAAATAGAAATCTTAACGTTTCAGGATCGGTAAGAGTTAGCACATCTCTAATCGTAAAAAAGTTATTTAACGATTTTGACATTTTTTCTTTATTCACATTTACGAACCCGTTATGCACCCAGTAGTTTGCAAAAGTTTTAGAGTTGCAAGCTTCAGATTGTGCGATCTCATTTTCGTGATGAGGAAAGATAAGATCTTGTCCACCACCATGAATATCAATCGTATCGCCTAGCACCTCTTTATTCATAACTGAGCATTCTATATGCCAGCCAGGTCTACCATTACCGAACGGAGATGCCCAAAAAGGTTCGTTCTCCTTAGATGCTTTCCACAGTACAAAATCTAACGGATTTTCTTTCTTCTCATTAATATCAACCCTTGCACCACTTAATAGATCATCTATGTTGCGATGAGATAATTTTCCGTAATCTTCAAACGAGGTTACTCTGAAATATACATCACCGTCGACTTCATAAGCATGCTGACTAGCTATTAACTGAGTACAGTAATCTATCATTCCTTGAATGTAATCGGTTGCGTGAGGAGTATGAGTTGGAGGCAGTATAAATAATGAGTTCATATCTGTATCGTGTTCTTTAATAAATTTTGCAGTAAGTTCTTTGAACGGTATTTTCTGTTCGTTTGAACGGTTGATAATTTTATCATCTATATCTGTGTAGTTTTTTACAAAGATTGTATTGTAACCTTTATCTTTAAAAACTCTATGAATTAGATCGAACGCTATTGAGCTTCTTGCGTGTCCGATATGACAGTAATCGTATACGGTTATTCCACACACATATATTTTTACTTCATTCTCTTTAATAGGCTTAAAAATCTCTTTTTGAGATGTCATTGTGTTGTATAGTTTGATTTCCAAATTAGTATCCATTGTTATTAATATCCATCGTTGTATTTTATTAAATCTTTTGTATATTCTGAGGCTGGTTTATTTATTATATCAATACTGTTACCGTACTCAACAAGTTCACCTTTTTTCATAACGAGCATCTTTTCAGCAAGTATAGATATATGTGCGATTGAGTGCGATATAAGTATTATTGTCAAATTTCTCTTCTCTTTTAGATCAATAAGAAGATTTAATATCTGTGCTTGAACTGAAACATCTAACATAGATAACGGCTCATCTGCGATCAATATATCAGGTTCTAAGATTAACGATCGTGCGATTGATACTCTCTGTCTCTGTCCACCTGAGAATTGATGAGGATATCTATCTAAGAATTCGTACGGTAAACCTACAAGATCGAACGTTGAGTGTATTTTATCTAAGCTGTCGTTTCGAGTATAGTTAAAATTAGCGTTTAACACGTCAAGCATAGTTGTACGAATATTAAGTTTCGGATTAAGCGAGTTCATAGGATTTTGAAATATCATCTGTACATTTTTTCTATATGTTTTATAAGTTGGTTTATCAAGTTTATGAAGATCAGTACCGTGATATAGAACTTCACCTTGATCTGCTTTATACACATCGGCTATAATTTTTGCAAACGTTGATTTTCCTGATCCTGATTCGCCAGCAATACCTATAGACTCAGATCTGTTAATAGATAAAGAGATATTATCAACTGCTGGAAAAGTTACACCTTTCTTAAATAGCGTCCCTTTAGATGTAAAAAACTTACTTATATTTTTTAATTCTAAAACTGTATCGTTGATTATTTTATCCTTTAAATGTTACGTATTTTTTTACGTCTAAGTAAAATAGTTGTTAGCTTTACACGTTTGATATATATTACTTATAGAAATATATTTACAATCAAGACGTAATTGTACATTATAAGTATCTAATTTTCAAGAAGATAAAATTAGACAATTATAGTATTGAAGAGTAAAAAAAACTGGAGTTTTTATGAGAGTAGAAAGTTATGAGACAAAATTGGCTAAACTTATTTTAAAATATTCATTGAATATCGTGAAAGATGATATAGTTTTAATAAAGTCAGAAACGATAGGCGAACCGTTAGTTCGTGAGTTCGTGAAAGAGATAATAATCTTAGGTGCACATCCGATCGTGCGTTTTCATATTCCTGAACATAAAGAATATTTAGTTAAATACGGTAAAGAATCACAGCTTACATTTCTGCCATATTTTGAACTGCAACAAACTGAAGCGATCACGGCTTATATATATATAGATTGCTTATCAAACGCAAGATCGTTAAGCAGATCAGATCCTAAAAAACTGGCTATGATACAAAGAACAGGTATCAAACTTAGAGAGATCATGAATAAACGTGAAGCTGAAGGCAAATTTAGATGGAGTATCTGTCCGTACCCTACAAACTCTATGGCACAAGATGCTGATATGAGTTTCACTGATTACTCTGATTTTGTGTTTGAGGCTTGTAAGTTAAACGATGCAAACCCAGTTTTATCGTGGAAAAAAGTTGAGGCTGAACAGAAAAAAATAGTTAAAAAATTAACAGGCAGTAAAGAACTGTTGATAGTTGGAAAAGATACAGAGTTAAAATTGTCGGTTAAAGATAGATTATGGATCAACTGTTGTGGACATCGCAATATGCCTGATGGCGAAGTGTTTACATCTCCTATTGAAACATCGGCTAACGGTGAAATTCTATTTGATATCCCAACGACTTATAATGGGGTTGAGGCAGAAGATGTTCGGTTGACTTTTAAAGATGGAATAATCGTTAAATCATCGGCTAAGAAAGGCGAGAAGTTTTTGAAAAAGATGATAGAGATGGACGAAGGATCAAACAAAGTAGGCGAGATAGCGTTCGGCTTGAATGATTGTATCAAAGATGCGTCTAAGAATATATTATTTGATGAGAAGATCGGACGATCAATGCATTTAGCTATAGGTTCAAGTTACGAAGAAGCGTTAGGCAAAAATAAGTCGGCTCTACATTGGGATCTTATCAAGGATATGAGAAAGGGCAGTAAAGTTTATATCGACGGCAAAATGATATATAAAGACGGAAAATTTAT
>CAMQYB010000112.1 GCA_947039055.1 uncultured Deferribacteraceae bacterium | reverse complement strand
AAACACAGTCGCAACAAAGTTAATCTATATTAATTCATATGTAACTAATCACAAACCTAACCTAATCATAAAACTTATCCGTAATTTTAATCACAAAACTTTATCTTTTATTTACTAATATATCTTTCATCTTATTCTTGATACCTAGTTCTTTTACAACCTTAACTTTTTTATTACTATACATATCTATCCCTGTGTAATAGATCGCAGTTGATACTGTTGATGGTGACGCTGTAAATATCTGAACCTGTTCTGGCTTGAATTTTAGATACTTTTTAATCATCTTTTCTGTATGGTTAACAGTAGACATATCCTCACCTGGATGACCAACTAAAAAGTAACACGATACAAACTGTTTCTTATCTAACTGTACATTTAACTCATCATAAAGTTTTAGGAAAAATTCAAAATCCTTATTCGCTGGCTTCTTCATTATATCTAAAACATTATCATCAAAAGATTCTGGAGCAAGTTTTATCTGTCCCGACACATGATCTTTAACTATCTGTTTGATATACTCTTTGCCGTGCTCACTATCTGCTATAACCGTATCATATCTTATACCACTTGCTGCATAGATCTTCTTCACGCCTGCAATCTTTCTAGCTTTAATAAGTAGGTTGATTAAAGGCTTATGTGATATGTCCATAGACTTGCACGCTGACGGGTAGAGACACTTTTTATCCTTACAAGCTCCAAGCTTCTCCATCTTCTTACAAGACGTCATATACTGATTAGCAGTAGCTCCACCTAAGTCAGATACAACCCCTTTAAAATTTGGAAGTGTAGTATAATATTTTATCTCTTTTAATATCGATGCTTCTGATCTTGATACAACTCTCCTACCTTGATGAATAGTTATTGCACAAAACGAACAATCACCGTAACAACCTCTATGTGTGTTTACTGAAAATTTTGCCGTCTCTTCAGCCTTAATCATACCCCTATATTTTGGGTGTGATCTATGGCTATATAAAAGTTCCGATGCTTCATCTAATATCTCGGTTGTAATAATTGATGCAGGATTTAGAACAACATATCTATCCCCTACTTGCTGAAATAATCTTGTGCTATACACATCTGATGAGTTGTCATAAAAAAGTTTAAACATTTCTAAAAAGCTCTCTTTCTTATCTATACACTCTTCAAACGATGGCATGACAATATCGGTATCTGTTAGCGTCACATTCTTCACAGCTTCAAGATATGCAAGCCCTCTTATATTTTTATAATCTTCACCGTTCTTAACAGCAACTGCTAATTCTATAATTGATCTCTCTGCCATACCGAAAAGTATTATGTCAGCTTTAGAGTCAAAAAGTATCGGACGTCTTAACTTATCCGTTGTTGAATCATAATGTGTTACTCTTCGCAGTGACGCCTCAATTCCACCTAGCACAATTAACTGTTTCTCTTCACCTTTAAACGCTCTACGGATTAGGTTAGTGTATACGATAACCGCTCTATCAGGACGACGATCATTCACGCCTCCTTCTGTAAAATCACAACTCCTACGAGGTTTACCTGTTGCTGTATAGTTTGATACCATAGAGTCAACCATACCAGATGTGATACCCCAAAATAATTTAGGTTTACCGAAAATTTTAACCGATGCTTCATCATCAATATTAGGCTGATCAATCACTGCAACTTTATAACCGTATGACAGAAGCAATCTTGACAGAAGTGCAACGCCTGATGTTGGAGCATCTATTAACGCTTCGCCTGAAACAAGGATTATATCTAACTCACTCCAACCAAGTGAGATGATCTCTTTTTTTGTGGTTGGTATATTTTCTATATCTTTATAACTCAATTTTAACTCTCTATATCAATCTATCAAAACTATATATTTAACTTATATAATAGCTATAACATTTTAACTATTTATTTATCTCAACACCATCAATATAACAAATTGATAAGTTTTAATAAAGAACTTTTATAATAATCTGTTTTCAAAATGATATAAATGACATATTATAATATTATGATTTTTGAGTATAATATCAAGTATGGAAAATATAAAAACATCTCGCTTAGAGTTGATCGTTTAAAAAACATTACGGTTACAGCTCCGTCTAATGTAAATATTGATCTGATTAAAAACTTTGTTAACTCTAAAACTGACTGGATACAAAAAATCTTAGACAGAATTGAAAGTAAAAATGATACTGAAATTAAAGTTACTGGTAATCAAATACTCCTGTTTGGAGAGGTTTATAATTTTGTGTTTGCACATAATATCGGTAAAGAGATAATTATTAATCATCATAAAAAAGAGATCTATGCAACTAAAAATCTTATCACAAACTCTGACCTACTAATGAAATTTTATAAACGTGAAGCTCTATTTTATATACCTTCAAAAATATACGAACTTGCAAAAAAATTCGGATTTATTGTGAACGGTATAAAAGTTAGAAAAACAAAATCTATCTACGGCAGTTGCTCATCTAAAGGCATTATCACAATTAGTGAAAGAGTAATATTAGCACCGAAAGAAGTGATCAACTCTATCATCATACATGAGTTAACTCATCTAAATTGTATGAACCATTCTAAAAAGTTTTACGATAAATTGTATGAACTTTCACCTGACTATAAAATATGTAACAACTGGCTGAAAGAAAAAATGCCTAAAACATATCCACCAGTTAGAGACGAAATTTAATATAAAAAAAACTGCCCTCTACCTATATAATATAATCATACAGATTGAGAACAGCTATCAACTAAAATTCGTTTATTATAATTTATAGTAATATAAAAATTATTTCTTATCGCCTTTAAGCAGGACGAATGAATATTCAGGATCACTAAACTGATGAACGTCTGGATAGTTTTGAAATAACCAACCATCAAACGCAATCTTATCATCTTTATATAATTTAACTTTTGTCGCAGGATTTACTTCTTCCATTGATGAGTTTATAACACCTTTTTCATCCATCTTAAATGTTGTAAAGAAAGAGTCCACAAGTATAGAATATGGTGTTCCTTTAATAGCTATTTTTTCCTTAAATGGCAACACTACTTCATCTATTATCTTGCCATCCTTTACAGAGATAACGTTAAGGATTATACCTTTATATTTAGCACTAATTTCTGGTAATAAAACATCAGCATTTTGAGTTGATGGAGGTTTTATACCCATTGTAGAATCTGGACTACCTATGTCTTTTCCTGTCTCTTTAACAACCTTCACTTGTGGAACAGAACTATCTGACTGTGATCGTTTAGAATTCTGTGAACACGCTACAAATAAAATTGAAAAAGAGACACACGCAACCAATAATATTAACTTCTTCATTATACACACTCCATATAAATACTCCTAGAAATATAGCAGATATACTCAAAATATTCAAGCACTTACAACATAATAATAATTGAGAGAACTTTAAGTATCTGTAACAAATTGATAATTATATATATTAAAATGACGACAAATAATAAATATCTGTCGCCTATATAATTAATAACTTATAATTTTTAATTTATAAAACAAACTAAATCTATAAAAAACTATTTCTGATTAGAATTCATATTCACTATAGGTCCGTTTATATATCCATAAGGAGAAACTCTGAAGATAAATTTATTGCCTGAACCATCTACAACATTTGCTATATATCCTGTGTGTCCATTTCTACCTTTAAATGTTTCAATGTTTTTCATTTTATAGCCTTTGAAAGTTTTGATATATTCCTTAACTTTAGCTTCTGCATCTTTCTCTGTTATTACAGGAGTATTTTGATTCATGCCACAACCATGTCCGTTACCCATGTGTCCACCGTTATTCATGTGTCCGCCACCCATATGACCATTACCATTACCATTACCATTACCATGATCCATCTGTGCATAAACTGAACTAGAAACTGCTACTGCTGATAACGCTACTACTGCAAACCCGATCATTAAAAACTTTTTCATAAAACTCTCCATTAAAATATAATTTTTTTATTAAATATACTACTCTGCTACTTAAATCTATAATCCACATTTTTATTTATTTAGGCTAAATCTAATCACTCAACTAAATAAAAATATGATCTATATAAAATCTAAAGTGCAGTGCGTATACTCTGTATATAACCGTAGTCTCTACAAAAAATATTTGGTTACAAAAAAAATAATTATTTTTTTATATGCCTCAAAGATCGTTATATATATAAACAAAAAAGACGATAGATAAAATCCATCGCCTTCTAAAACATTTTATGTTATAAAATATTTTATATGTTACTACCACACATACAATCGAAAAATTCGATCATTTAAATGTAGCTAACTTCAAATCATAGAAATACTAACGATCTTGAAATGGTCCTTTTACTTCACCACAAAGAGAGATGTAGAAATCTAAACTTATTCTGCTTGTAGCTGATTGTGCTTCAATTTCAAAACCACCACCTTTATACTCTTCAATAACTTCAACATCAGAGATAGTGTAACCTGGATGAGATTTAGCTAACATACCTTCAACCATTTTAGTCGCATCAGCAAGTGTTACTGTTGCAGATTTTGGAGGACATTTAGCAAAATACTTTGAATCAGGCATATCTTTAGCGATAGCCAACGAAAATAATGAAGAGACAGCTAAAACAGTTACCATTAATAATACTTTTTTCATGAAATTTCTCCTTTGAAATTTAATATCTAAAATCATTCCATGAACCGCATACGATCCATAAAATGTATTATAATCCGAACACATCTTATTAGCAATTAATTTCATACAGTAATATATTGCAATATCATTGCCAACTTTTACCCTATTAAATACATGTACAATATTTATTACAACTTACCATATATAATTTTCCAACTTCATTATATAACTTTTTCTACTTCATTACAATAGACATACAGTAATTGTTTTTGTTCATAAATAATAATTATTTATTTATAAACATACTAATTCTTATCAGCTCATCTAGCTCTTCCTTAGTAAATTCTATACTTCCAAGATCAGGATATTTTGGAAATTCAGGATCTGTGATTTCAGCTTTTTCTAGTGCGATCTTTGCAAATCTGATAGCATCATCCCTATCCCCTACTCTATCATTCAATATAGCTCCAACTTTTACATATAGGTACTCATCATTTATAAATGTAAAACTTTTCTTAGGAAATTTATTAAAAACCTTAAACGCTTGTGCGTACTGATCCTCTAAATTTCCTTTAAGCACTGCGTCGATATATCTAAGTGGTAGATCGTTGTTGCCGTGCTCTCTACGCTTATTTAATGGATGCATAACCCCTTGATGATAATATGATGATGCTTTCAAATATTCATTTTTATCCATATAGAAATCTGCAAGTTGTTTCACCGCAAAAACTGTACTACCAACTTCATCGTAATACTCTTCAATTACACGGTGCATAAGTTTTTCACCGATAGTAGATATATCGTAATTATTATCACCCAATAAATAGCTGGCTTGAATTCTTAGATATTGAGACTTACTATCATCACCTCATGCACGCTTTAGCTTTACTTCAAAAACCTCAGCGATTTAACTACTCCATCTTGTATTTCTGTACCAACTACCTTTAGACATGATTACCCCTGTTAAGAATAAAAGCGATTTAGATAATTAAAAATATTTGTAAAGGTTAATGAATTTTGAAAAAGATAGATAAAAACTATCTGTTAATAGAGTAACTTATATCTTAAAAATGGCAATAAAAAAACATACTACACTTATTAAGTGACAGTATGTTTAATATGATTGTTAAATCGGGGCGACTGGATTCGAACCAGCGACCCTCTGTTCCCAAGACAGATACGCTACCAAGCTGCGCTACGCCCCGTTTAAGTTCAATCAAGAACGATGAGTTTATCTATTTATTGAGGAATTGTCAAGATATATATTATTTTAAGAATAATATCTGTGCTGATAATATATTAAAAATTCATAAAATTAACTGTATTTCTAACTAACTTATAATAAAAGTAAAAAAAAATAACCATAGAAATTTAATAGTAACTTAAAATTTATAACTTATAATTATCTAAATAGAACACATTATTTCTAGTAGGAGAAACATCATGTTTGCATTAATTACATTAAAAATTCATACAATATTAATAGATAAAATCTTTTCAACTCCATTTTCAGTCATTAGTAATAATTATGCTGGATTTAGTTTCTTTAACAGCAATGACGAACATACAAGTATCTTTTATCTCACATTTAAATATATTACACTCACGATTTTCTTTATCGGAATAGCTATATTTTGTTATCTTGTTTACAAAGCGTATAAAGAAAATAACAAACATAAAAATTTCTATGAAACCCATCACATAGGTGTTACAGCTGAAGATATTGCACAATATAGCATGAAAACTAATAAATAAAATGTTCGATACAGTCTGCAATATACCTAGAGGATATTATGTTAATAAAACTCAATTTGAATGGATTTAAGTTGAGTTACTTAAATTGAGTTAGGTGGCTAAGTTGGTTTGAGGCAAGTTGTATCAAGCTGATTTGAATAGAGTTAAGCTGAGTTACTTAAATTGAGTTAGGT
>CAMQYB010000111.1 GCA_947039055.1 uncultured Deferribacteraceae bacterium | reverse complement strand
AACCAAGTTTGCCAAATCTAAATATACGCCAACTTAACTAATTCATAACCAAGTTCGCCAAATCTAAATATACACTAAGCACGCTTAGTAATAATTTTATCTATTAAACCATACTCAAGAGATTCCTCTGAACTCATAAAATAATCTCGCTCTGTGTCTTGTGTGATCTTCTCAACAGTTTGACCAGTGTTTTCTGCTAAAATCTTATTTAATGAATCTTTAGTTCTCTGAATTTCTTTCGATTGAATTATTATATCTGTAGCCTGACCACGGAAACCACCTGATGGTTGGTGAATCATAACTCTCGCATTAGGAACAGCGTAACGCTTACCTTTTGCTCCTGCTGCTAACAGAAATGCACCCATACTTGCAGCTTGTCCTAAGCATATTGTAGATACATCTGGCTTTATAAAGTTCATTGTATCAAATATTGCCATACCAGCAGTTATTACTCCACCTGGTGAGTTTATATATAATGATATATCCTTCTCACTATCATCAGCTTCTAAAAATAAAAGCTGTGCAGATATTGCGTTTGCTATTGCATCGTCAACCTCTGTACCTAAAAAGATTATTCTATCTTTTAGAAGTCTTGAGTATATATCGTACGATCGCTCGCCACGACCTGTTTGTTCTATTACGTACGGAATGTAAAAACTCATAATATACGTTATCTCCCTTATTGCATAACATACAACATAATGTTGTAACCTATAAAAAACAACTATTTTAAACTTTTTTAGCTTAACCTATTTTGTAGGTTTAGTAGTTTTTGTAGTTTTTGCTGTACTCTTCTTTGTTGTCTCTTTATCATCTTTTTTGCTATTTGATGATTTTGCTACTTTTGCACTATCATCACTTTCGCCGTCTTCACTAACTGTTTTACTCTTTGCAGTTTTTGCTGGTTTTGAGTCTTTACTATCAGTGTCTATGCTTTTAACTTTCTTTGTGCTTGGTTTACTTTCAACAGCTTCAGCATTACTATCCATCTGTTCTCTCAAATACTTATCGTACTCTTCTCTTGATACAACTTTCTCAGTAATTTTATTTACTGTTGCAAGATAATCATAAACTTTATGTCCTAGAAGATCGTTTCTTAATGCTTCTAATTGATTTCCACTTTCGATTTCACTACGGATCTCCATAGCATCTCTATCTTGAAGCTCTGCATGATGATCAAAATACTCAGATATATCAGACTCTTCAACCTTAATACCTTGCATTCTTGAAATCTCATTTATAAGAAGCGCATGCTTAACTTGTTCTTTCGCTTGACCGATATGACGATCAATTATCATCTGCTGGTTAATACCCATTGATTCTGGATCTAATCCCATTGAATGAAACTGCGACATACTATTGTATGCAAGACGCTCTGCTTGCTCTCTTACAAATGAATATGGAACATCAAATATATTGTTTTCTGATAACAATTTTAAAAGTTTCATATAAGCAACGTGTCTAGAACTGTTATCAGCTTCTGCAACTAACGCTTTCTTAATTCTACTTTTAAGTTCCTTTAATGTACTACATTTCGGATCTATATCTTTTGCAAACTCATCATCTATTTTTGGTAATTTCTGCTCTTTTATACCGTTAATTGTAACAGTGAAAACTGCATCCTTACCTGCTAAACTTTTCTCTTGATAAACTTCAGGGAATGTCACAGTGATATCTCTTACTTCATCTTGCTTCATTCCTATAACTTGATCTTCAAATCCAGGTATAAATTTTCCTGAACCTAAAACTAATGAGAAATCTTTAGCCTCGCCACCTGCAAATGGAACATTATCAACTTTCCCAAGAAAATCCATAACTACCATATCGCCACTTATCGTAGCTCTGCCATCAGTGACTGGTTCATGACTCAAATGTCTCTCTCTGATCTCTTCAATCGTTTTATCAATATCCTTATCAGTTGTTTCTGGATATAGTTTCTCAACTTTAAAGTCTGATAAGTTCTCAAGCGTTAGCTTAGGAAATATATCAAATCTAATTTTAAAAGTTATAGGCTCATTCTCTTCAAATACCATATCTGATACAATCGGTTGAGATAATGGGTTTATTTCATTTGTAACAAACGCCTCACTCATACTCTCAGATACTAAACGTTCAATGGCGTTTGATTTGATTTTGTGAGCGTGTTGCTTCCTAATCACATCAATCGGTGCTTTACCAGCTCTAAAGCCTGGAACCTTGACCGTTGGTAATATTTTCTCTAACTCTTTATCTGATAACTCTACAAACGATTTGTATGGTATATCAAACGATATCTCTTTCTGAGAATTCTCAATGTCTTTAATCTCTGTTTTCATCCTCTAAACACCTCTACTATAGACTACTATTCATTTTACAGTCTATAAGTCTATCTCTTCTTTTAATTATAATCAAGTGTAAATGTGAGAGAGCTAAATTTATTATCATAAACTATTGACTTAATTTCTAAATAAATGTATAAATACTAGCCTGTACACTCTTTACTTCTAAACAGTAGATTTAAAGAGTTGTTAGTTTGTGCAACAAATTATATAATATAGTTTCGTATATAATATACTAAACATAGATATTAAGAGTTGTTAGGCTGTGTAACAAAGTTATATGATACAGCTAAGTATATAATATAATAAACATAGATATTAAGAGTTGTTAGGCTGTGTAACAAAGTTATATGATATCGCTAAGTATATAATATAATCAACGTGGTGGGTGTAGCTCAATCGGTAGAGTTCCGGATTGTGGTTCCGGCGGTCGCGGGTTCGATCCCCGTCATTCACCCTTTTATAACTACTAATATAGTTATACGTTATTTATATATTAGGTTCATAATCAAGTTTAATTATGCTTACTTTAATTATTATAGTTGCTATATTCTGAAATTAAAGTATTATTAATTTTGTATTTCAAGCGGGTGTGGCGGAACTGGTAGACGCACTAGACTTAGGATCTAGCGCCATTGGTGTGGGGGTTCAAGTCCCTTCACCCGCATTAATAATAAGTTGGCGAGGTTTTAAATAACTTCGTCAACTTTTTTTTAACTTAAAATATATATCAACATCATTAAGAAGCTTTTCTATGAATACCACATATACTGATGAATATATAAAAAAAGTTTAATGATGCCTGTAACCTAATATTCACTTACGATAGTTGTTGGTGGTGGTAAAGATGATAGAAAAGAGATACTAATTACATCAAATAAGATTTTAGAACATTTTGTAAAACCGTAAAAAGATTTTAAATATATTAAAACAATAACTATTATTGAACAATCTTAAACGGTTAAAAGAACTTAGTTAGCATTCGCTATTACTGTTTCTGCAAGCTACAGTAAATAAATTTCATCAATATTAACTACAGTGTTTTCTTCATCAATATTATATCGCCACCTGTAATCGTATTGCCTCCATCTTGACACGATAATATATGTTCTCTCCACCAAGCTGGATCATCTGACTCCATATCGATCATCAACCTATACGATACACCACTGTTTTCTATGCAAGGTAAAACTTCTACATCATATTTATTAGGTTTCTCTAACTTATACTCCTCTACAAATTTTATCCATTTAATTGCTGTCTCAATCTGACTAATCTTTTCAAACTGTTCTCGACTTATAGACTCATCATTATTATTTTCTGCCTTCAATGAACACTGTATAGCTTCCATCTCTTTATTTAATATATCTATTGCAAAACTCATATAAATCTCCACTTGAGTAGATATTTTCATGTCGTACTCTTAGATCAAAGGTAGCACACAACTTATATCAAATCAAAATAAAACCTTTTACATACATATTTGTCTTGCATTAGATATACAATATATTATAAAATGGTCGTCTATGAAAAAAGATAAAATTATAACATTACTTCTAACACTTCTGTCAGCGTTTCTACTTGTGATATCAACAGCAGATAACGGCGTATCAATCACCGCATTTATCGGTTTTATACCGATACTTTTTGCTATTAAACGAAATAATATACATCCAGTTCTGCTCGGTTGGTTACTTGGATTTATCTACTGGATGGTAGGTTTATCATGGATGATGACAACATTTAGTTATTTCGGTAACGCTCCTATTTATGGATCGTTAGCGTTACTTTTATTTATAAGCACATCTGGTGGATTTTTATTCTTCTCACCGTTTACCTATGTTGCAAGAAAATATCTCGATCAACCACTACTACTCGCACTGTTGTTTATAGCCTTAGAAACTGCTAAATCTACACTGTTTTTTGGTGGTGTGCCATGGTTAAATCTTGCTCAATCACAGTATGATAATTTAATATTTATTCAGTTCGTTTCTGTGTTTGGAGAGTATGGATTATCTCTTTTAATCATGCTTATAAATCTATTTATATTCTATCTTCTAGCTGGATATAATAGAAAAAAATATTCACTACTATTAACATCAGCTGTAATATTGTTAATTATCCCAGGGTTTTATAGAGAGATTAATCCGTTACAAATTGATGACACTAAAAATGTACTAGTTATTCAAACAGGATTTAATCAAAAAGAAAAATGGAAATCTGATGTTAGATATAATTTAATTAGTGAGCTTAATCAGAGATTAATAAATATCGAAAGAAATAAATATGATCTAATCGTTCTGCCGGAAAGCTCATACCCTGCAAGAGTGCTTGATACTCAATTTATATATGAAGTTCTAAAAGATGTTGCATATCATACACCTATTATTGTTGGATCAGATATGGTGGCTGATAATATAAAATTAGGGAAAAAGACGCACCATAACGTATTGATACTTTTTGATGACGTAAAAGAACCTGTTGTTTATAAAAAAAGAAAATTGACTCCGTTTGGTGAATATTTTCCACTTGAAAAATTTCTCTACCCTTTAAGAAAATTCTTCTTTGGAGAAGGTGAAATGTTTACAGCTGGTGATGAAGCTATAGTTTTTGAAACAGGAAATATTAAAGCTGCACCGATTATTTGCTGGGAAGGTGCATTCTCTAATCTTGTTAACGATTCAATACAACAAGGTGCTAATATTATAACTATGGCATCAAACGATACTTGGTTCGGCTTTACTGCTGGACGCTATCAACATATCGCAGTTGATATTGTGAGAGCTGTTGAACATCAACGTACAATGGTTAGATCTACTCAAGACGGCATATCTGCAATTATACTGCCTAGTGGATTGATAGTAAGAGCTATATATGGTAGAGAGGCTGGTGAGATCAGCTATGAAGTGCCTTTAATATCTGAGAAAACTTTTTTCTCTATATTCGGTTATTCATACCTACTTATTTTATTAGCAATCGCTTTTGTTCTTCTTATAAAATCTAAGAAAAATAAATAGTTGAAAATATTGACTTGATAAAAAAACTGTTTTTGATATATAATATATATGTTGGCTAACTCCTACTAAATTTGTATTTAAAATTACATGGCAAGTTTAATAGGTGTAGTTATTTGGAGGTTCTTTTATGGCTTTTGGTATGCAAGAAATTTTACTTATTTTAGTTGTGCTCGTTGTTCTTTTTGGTGTTGGAAAACTTCCACAGATCGGTGAAGGAATGGGTAAAGCTATTAGAAATTTTAAAAAATCTGTAAAAGATGTTGAAGATATCACTGATATCACACCTGAAGTTACTGAAGATAAAGAAACTGTTAAAGTAGCTGACGCTGAAAAAACTCCGAAAAAAACAACTAGTAAAAGTAAGAAAAGTACAAGTAAATAATTATTGATGAATAATATCTATATCGGAAGATATATAGCTAAAGAATCTTTAATACATAAAGTAAACCCACTTGCTAAACTCTTATCTATAGTTATTATTATCGGAGCGGTAGCCGTTGCTAAATCTTATTACGCAATCGCTCTATCATCTTTTATTTTTGCGATTATTCTTTACGCATCAAATATCACTCTCAAAGAGATATATTTAACCGTCAAACCTTTTATATTTTTGCTTCTGTTGACTTTTATTATACAGCTACTTTTCTCTAAAGATGGCTCGTTCTCTATTAATATTAAAAACAACTTACCTAACGCTACTCTGGTCGTTACTCAGTTTTTTCTCATCATCGCTATGTCATCAATCTTTACACTTACAACATCACAAGTTGATATCGTTAGATCAATACTATTTTTCGTAAAACCTTTTAAAAGATTTGTAAATATTGAAGAGATAGCTATATCAATAATTATTGCGATAAGATTTATACCTCTACTTTTTCATGAAGCAAACACAATTATCGTTGCTCAAAAAATTAGAGGAATATGGATTAAAGGATATAAAAACATCTTCAAAAATGCATCAATATTCTTTAAGGCTGAAAGCTTTATTATTCCTCTATTTGTGAAAGTTATCGATTACGCTGAGAAAATATCTATCACACTAAAATATAAAAGTAACTTAGACAAAATTATGATCGTTGAGAAATTTACAAAATTCGATTACATTGCTGTGATAATATCAATTTGTATCGCTGTTGGAATTCATAATGTATAATAAAATAATCGTCGCACTAAGCCGTGTTACTGGTAGAAAATACAATAAACCGATCGTCGTATTAAGCCATATTATTGATGGAGCTTCTAATGTATAATAAAATAAACTCTGTATC
>CAMQYB010000110.1 GCA_947039055.1 uncultured Deferribacteraceae bacterium | reverse complement strand
TATTTATCGAACTATAAAAACTCATTTATTTACCTTTACCATTAAATAGCTATTACTTTTAATAACACCAATAATATTATTAACATAACTTTTATCTATCTATTACTTTTAATAACGCCAATAATAATATCATAACTTTCTTTCTCATTGCAAAATCTATACTAATATATATTATAATCCATATCTTTACAATGTCTGTTACAATTAAACATTTGTTACAATTAAATAGCTTTCAAAAACCTGTGTGAGTGACGTAAACGTATGGTTTATGGTTATTGTCTAAAACCACTTGTTATAAACACACGACTACTATTACGACTACTATTACAATTACAATTACAATTACAATTATAGATCTTTCAAAAATCCAGTAAGAGGTGATGAGCTTATTGCGTTATCACTTCTATTTGCAAGTCCAGCCGTTCGTCCCATCATAGAAGCCTCAACAGCTAATGCAAACGCTTCAGCCATTTTGACAGGATCAGTTGCAACAGCGATCGCAGTATTAACTAATACAGCATCAGCTCCAAGCTCTATTGCGTATCCTGCATGACTAGGCGTTCCTATTCCTGCATCTATCACAACAGGAATAGATGATTGTTCAATTATCATAAGCAGTTCATCGGTTGCTCTAACTCCTTTATTTGTTCCAATTGGTGCAGCAAGTGGCATAACCGTTGCCGTACCAATCTCTTCTAACCGTCTTGCAAGTATCGGATCTGCTTGTATATATGGTAACACAATAAATCCTTCTTTCACAAGAATTTCAGCAGCCTTTAGCGTCTCTATCGGATCAGGCAGAAGGTTATACGGATTAGGTGTTACTTCAAGTTTTATCCAAGGTTCTAAGCCACTAGCACGAGACAATCTTGCAAGTCTCACAGCTTCTATATGATCTATAGCACCTGATGTATTAGGAAGAAGTGTAATACTCTCTTTATCAATATACGATAAGATATCGTCCGTTGGGTTATCAAGATCTACTCTTCTAAGTGCTACTGTTACAATTTCAGAGTTAGACGCTTTTATCGCCTCTGCCATTATATTATTTGAAGAAAATTTTCCCGTACCAATCATAAGTCTACTATTAAATTTTCTACCAGCTATTATTAAGTTACTACCAATATCTTTACTCATCTACGCTATCATCCTTACTTATAAGTATTATGTTATCGAAAAATAATTCAAGGTTTAATTCTGCTTCGTACCGTAATTTATTATGATAACACGCAGGTTGGCATAAGTAACACGATACACATTTTGATGGATTAAACCGTAATTCTGTTCTATCTTCATCAATAGACAACGCACCTGTTGGGCAAAATTTTGCACATACGCCACAATATACACAGTCGCTATCTATCTCTATCATATTAAAATATCTACCAGTTGGAACTTGATCTACAAGCAGATCACCAAGTTTCATAATTGTATCTAAAAATCTTGCTCTACTATTTGGTTGATATGTTTCAAAACTCACTAACACTCTATCAGGTTCTTCTCTAGGCATAAGGTATACTGCGACACTTTTTGCAGAGTCAACACCTCTATTCTTATAGAACGAGAACATACCTCTACGATCAACAACTTCTTCAACTTTAACTTCTTCTTTGATCTCTACTATATCAAACTGTTTAGGAAACTGTATAACTATCTCAGATGGTGATTTAGTAATTTCAGTTCCAACAAGTGATGAAAATACACCTGTCAACATTTTAAGATTTTCGATACTTTGAGAGAGTATTTTATGTCCATTTTTAATAGCACACTCTTCACAGTCATCGTATCTAAATGAGATCCTTGATGCACCTGATAGATATAGCATCAATATATCTGTCATCTCTAATATACCATGACAATTAACAAAGACGTTATCATCAGCCTCTACTCTCTGTGCACAGTAGATATCTATTGATCCGTTCTTTCTAATGTTTTTAAATAGATTTAACATTATATCTGTATGTGTGTTAACGAGAAATCTATAAGAGTCTGTTGGACAAACATTTACACATATTCCGCAATCGGTACATTTATCTCTATCAATTTTAATAGTCATACCAGGGCGTTCAGACATTTTTATAGCATCAGTTGCACAGTACATGTGACATAAAGTACAATCCGATGATTTATGCCTAACACGTGTACACCTTAGAGAATTAACCTCAAGTGAGCGTGACATATTTTCAAAAATTTTATTAGCAAACCCTAATCTATCTATCATAATATTTTACTACCTAGGCACAATTAATCTAAACTCAGTTCCGATCTCTCTATTTAAGACTTCGATACTTCCGTTATGACTCATCATAATCTCTTTACTAATAGGAAGTCCTAAACCAGTCCCGTGTGATGATGTTGTAAAGAACGGTTCAAATATTGTTTTCATATTCTCTTTTGATATACCTTTACCTGTATCAATTACAGATATAATAAAGTTATCTTTATCCTCTTTACTTCTCAAAGTGATTTCACCTTGTTCATCTATAGCGTTCATAGAGTTTGCTATCAGATTGATTAGCACCTGTCTAAACTGAGCTTTATCAACATTAATTGCTATATCTGTTGATTTATCAACTATAATTTTTATTTTCTGTTTTTTACTTCCTTGTTCAAGGAGTAATCTAATTGCAATAAGTTCATCGTATAGAGAGAACTGACTTTTCTTCGGTTCATTCTTCTTAGAGTACGATAATATATCTGCTGTTAATTGCTGTAACCTTTCAGACTCAGATGAGATAATATTAATCATCTTTTGTAGATCAGGATCGTTCACAGCTTTCAATAACCTTTTAGCAAATCCACCGATTGATGTTAGAGGGTTACGAATTTCATGAGCTATTGTAAGCACATAACTTCCGATCTCTGCAAGCGGTTTAGTGCTTTCAAACTTTTGACGAGACTCTGTTTCAAGATAGACAGAGTTTTTATATTTATTATACGTCTTAGAGTAGGTGAGAAACGACGATAAAAAGTTCGCAGATAGATTGCTTGAATAGATATGTTTATCACCATACGGTTGTGGCGAATATGTTATTAATAATCCAGAAAATTTATCTTCAACAATAAGTGGAGATAAGATAAGGCTATTCTCTAATTTCACACTATCAAACATTTCAAATATAGGATAGTCATCAATTGATGATGCTCTATTATCGTTAACCAATCTATTAATATAAACTTCACTTATAGGTATAGACACTCTTCTGAAACTCTTAACAACCTCTTTATCGTATGGAGGGATTGATGCTATATCTAAACCTTTTAGTTCGCCTTTTTTCTCATTATAAAGCATTACAGCAGCTTTATCAAAAAGATGAGAACAAAGCAGAGTGTTAAGAAGTTGAGGCAGTAATATTTCAAGAGGTTTATTCTCAGATGAACTTTTAGTTATATTAGATAACCCTTCATTAAAGTTCCAAGGCTCATGAGTTTCAAGTAAACACGAGATCATCTCTTTTAGAAATATAATACTATCACTACTAATATCGTTACCACTGTTAGGTATATATTGCAGTTCGATATCTATTGAATTTATCTCAAGTTTTAATGTTCTTGAAGTTCCAAGTACTAGCTGAATTAAATTAGCATTACCTTTGTATAGAGTTCTCACTCCACCACGTAAAGATGCTTTAACAGATAGTATTACACAGTCGTAATGGTTTTCAATAACATTAATTATTCTCATTTTTAAGTCCTATCAAGGTTCGCAATAAGTAGGAATAAGTTTTTCAAGTTTTTGATTAATCTCAATCTATTTTCACGAACTTCAATATTTTCATCCATAACCATAACGTTATCGAAGAAACTATTAATTATCGGTGCAAATTTTAAGAGTTCATCTAATGCTTTATCAAATTCAGATTTATCCATGTATATTTGTATTGTAGATTTTTCAATAGCATTAGCAACAGCCTTCTCTTCATCTTTACAAAATAGAGATGATGAATATGTTTTATCATCAATATCGTTCTTCTTCAATATGTTGCTAATTCTCTTAAAACTTGCAACAATTATCTGAAAATCTTCAGTCGTGCTAACATTAGAAATAAGTTTAGTTAATTTCTTAATCTTAACAGGATATGTGTCCCCATTTGAAACAACAGCGTCAAATATTTCAGTTGTGATACCGTCACTATTTACAAGTAATTGCTTAAATCTCTCTAATATAAAATTAACTATATTCTGTTTAATTTCAACAGCTTTACTATCATCAACTTTAACTATATCTTTAAAATTGTTAAAAGCAACATCAACAATCTCACTTATACTAATATCAAGATTGAATTCAACAATAATATTTAATATCGCAATTGATGCTCTTCTTAAAGCGTACGGATCAAGATTTCCTGTTGGTACTAAATTTATTGCAAAAAATCCAGTTATTGTATCTATCTTATCAGCTATAGATATTATCTGTCCTTCAACAGATTGAGGCAGATTATCATTTGCCGATTTAGGCTCATAATGTTCTTTAATAGCGTTTGCAATATTATCAGTATACCCTTCGTTTCGAGCGTAATATCTACCTATGATCCCTTGGAGATCAGGAAACTCATAAACCATCTCACTCATTAAATCAGCTTTAGATATTTTAGACGCTGTCACAATATCATCAACTTTTGTAGGAGCGATTTTTAACGCTAGATATTTTGCAACGTTTGTAAATCTTTCAACTTTAGCGTAACTACTACCAAGCTTTTCATGAAAAGTTACACTCTTTAAATTCTCAGCCATACCGATCATCTTTTTAGATAGATCGTTTTTATAGAAGAATAAAGCATCGCTTAATCTTGCAGATAAAACTCTCTCATACCCAGATCTAATTATTGCAGGATCATCAACCACCATATTAGATATACCTATGAAATGATTTACAATCTCACCTTTAGAATTAAATAGAGGAAAAAATTTCTGATTAACAGCCATAGTCGTAATAAGTAGTTCTTGAGGCAGTTTAAGATACGACTCATCAAACGATCCTACAACAGGGTGTGGATATTCAACAAGGTTTGTTACAGTGTTAAGTAGATCATCGTAATCTTTAAGATTGTATGATAGTTTTACGGTTTCTTCTAACATCATTTTTTCTATCATATCTCTTCTACTTTTATTATCAAGGATAACGTGTGCAGATTTCAATTTTTCTATATAATCATCAAAACTTGTAACATCAATTTTATGATTAGCAAGAAACCTATGTCCTTTGGTTGTTTTTGATGCTTTTATATTTGCGATTTCCATATCTAAAACGTTTTGATTGTATAGAGATATTATAGAGTGTATCGGTCTTGCGAATTTATAATCGGTTGATCCCCATTTCATTGTTTTGTTAAACGGTATATCTTTTATCATTGAAGGAATAAACGATGCTAATACTTGATCGGTTTTAATCCCTTCACTTTTTTTAACAGCTTGCAGATACTCACCTTTAGGTGTTGAGGTTTTTGTAACGGTTGATATATCTAAACCTTTAGACTCAACAAATTTTAATCCAACAGCAGAGATTGATCCGTCATCATTGAACGCTATTTTTGCAGGAGGTCCAGTTACAAGTTGATCGACATTTTTCTGTTGATCCTCTAAGTTTACAATATGTATAGTAAGCCTTCTAGGCGTCGCCATAGATTTAACAGTTTCGTAAGTTATATTATTGATGTTTAACTGTTTCTCAGTTTCGTTTTTTAAATATTTTACAGCTACATCAACGAAGCTTGCAGGAATTTCTTCATGTAATATTTCTAGAAGATAGTTTGACATTATTGAACCTCAATAAGATTATATCTAATAAACCTGTTCGCACAGAGTTACCATTAAAATTTTAAACTAGTTATATCTATTTTACAAGTTAAATTTTACTACAATATATATATGATTATACCTTATTTATAAAGAGCGTTGTTAGAATTGTTGATATTAATTGTAAAACTAAATATTGTATGCTAAAGTATCGTAATTAATATATTTAAAGAAGTGGAGTTATTCATGCCAATTACACCTAATCAATTTAAACGAGGTTCTAAGTTAGAGGAGTCGGGTGAACCTTACTCAGTTGTCGAGTATCTACATATAAAATGTGGTAGAGGCGGAGCAAATGTTAGAACAAAATTAAAAAATTTAATAAATGGAAAAGTGATTGAACGTACTTATTCATCAGATGAAAAGATTAAAACCCCAGATTTTGAAGAGCGTAATATGCAATATCTTTATAAAGACGGCGATAACTATGTTTTCATGGATAACGATAGTTTTGAACAGATAAATTTAACTGATGATGAGATAGGCGATAGTAGTTTATTCATGCCTGAATCGTTAGAAGTATATGTGCAATTATTCAATCAGAAACCGATCGGTGTTACATTGCCTAATTTTGTTGAGTTAGAGATTACTCAAACAGATCCAGGCGTTAAAGGTGACACAGTATCAAGTTCATCAAAACCTGCAACAACAATAACTGGTGCAACTGTGAACGTTCCATTATTTATTAATGAAGGCGACGTTATCAAAATAGATACTCGTGAATCTACATACGTTGAACGTGTTAGAACAGCAAGATAGTTAGATGTTAGGAATAAAACTAGAGTAAAGAAGAGTTGCATTATATACTAAAAGCAAGTGCAAGTTTGTTAAAATAGTTGCAAGTTTGCTAAAAGTAGTTGC
>CAMQYB010000109.1 GCA_947039055.1 uncultured Deferribacteraceae bacterium | reverse complement strand
GTTCATTTAAAAATCAAGATAAAGTTTAATCTATATTAGTTTGGTACAAGTAGTTTTTATTGATAATAGAGACAAATATAGAGACAAATATAAATATTAGGGGTGTGAGTTAATGTTCAATGATATGAGACAGTATCGTAGTTTTACAAAAATTTTATGGGATCAAAGTGCAATAATTTTTTATGCAGTGATATTGTTATCATCGATATTAATATCAACAAGCATAGTTTTTATACGATTTGGTGGTGATATACCTATAGAATTGATACTTATAATCTTTTCGTATACGTTATTTTACTCATTTTTAATATCAGTCAACAAGTATGTATTTATTTTTGGTTTATTGTTTGGAGTTATTAATCCTTATATAAGTTTAGATATAATAGATAGTTACACTCTTCTAATAGGTTTAATATGTGTATCAATTGTGGCTATATATGTAAGGATTTGCTACGCATCAGATGATTCAAACAGACGTAAAGGACAGATGTTTGGATTTGTTGCAGTCCTTTTTGCGATAGGGCTTAGGTTAAAATATCAGAACTATCAAGATATAAATATCTTATTTAGTTTCTAAAAATCCGATTGGTCAAGATATCTCAACTATCAAGACACAAATATTTTATTTAATTTTTAAAAATATCATTTTTTAGCAAAAATATAACAATATTATTTTTTGGTTTTATTTTCAAAACATTCATCAAAAAATCTTTATTTATAATGTATTTATGTTAGTAATCATTACTAACTATATTTATTATTAGGTATACATATGGTATTAAATTAATATTATACTATTGATACATAGATATAAATATGTTAGATTACATAACGATATTAATTTATAGTATCTTTTTTGATAAGAATAGTTCAATTCATTTTACAAACTCAAAATTTCTTTTAATTTATTCTAAATGTTTTAAATATTACGGAGGCGTTCATGTCAATAGAAGCTTTAGCAAAAGATATAGCTAAAATTATCGGTAAAGAGAATGTTTTAACGAAAGATGCAGACAGACAATCATATTCATACGATTCAGCAGTGTTAGAGCCAGTTATCCCTGCGATGGTTGTGCGACCAACAGAGGTTGAGCAGTTAGGGTTACTAACTAAGCGTTTCTATGATGCTGGCGTTCCGATGACGGTACGAGGTGCTGGGACAAATCTATCAGGTGGAACTATTCCAGATAGCACAGATAGCGTTGTGATATTAACAAATTCCTTGAACAAGGTTTTAGAGATAAATGAAGAAGATTTATATGCAGTAGTTGAAACGGGTGTAGTAACATCTGTACTTGCAGCAGCAGCTGCTAAGAAGAATTTATTTTATCCTCCAGATCCAGGATCGCAGTCTATTTCAACGATCGGTGGAAATATAGCAGAGAACGCTGGTGGATTACGAGGTTTAAAGTATGGCGTAACTAAAGATTACGTTATGGGTATAGAGTTTTTTGATGCAGAGGGAGAGTTTATTAAATCAGGAGCAAGAACTGTTAAATGTGTAACAGGTTATAACCTTGCAGGTTTAATGGTTCAATCAGAGGGAACGCTAGGTATAATTTCTAAGGCTATCTTAAAATTAGTTCCACCACCTAAAGCTTCAAAGGCGATGATGGCGGTATTTGATGATTTAATTAAAGCATCTGAAGCTGTTGCAGCGATTATTGCGGCTCATGTTGTTCCTTGTACTATGGAATTTTTAGATAACACGACTATTGTTATGGTTGATGATTATACAAAAATAGGATTACCACGTGATGCAGCTGCTATATTATTAATAGAGTTAGATGGTCATCCTGCACAGGTAGAAGATGAGACAAACACGACTATAGAAGTTCTTAAAAAGTGTGGAGCAACGAATGTAGTTTTAGCTAAAGATCAAGCTGAAAAGATGAAATTATGGGAAGCTAGACGTATGGCGTTACCAGTTTTAGCAAGAGCAAAACCTACAACTGTTTTAGAAGATGCAACAGTTCCACGTTCAAAAATACCTGATATGATGAGAGGGATTGAGAGTGTTGCTAATAAATATAATCTAACGATCGGAACTTTTGGTCATGCAGGGGACGGAAATCTTCATCCGACTATTTTATGTGATAAGCGTGATAAAGCAGAGTTTCATAGAGTTGAAGAAGCGATTGATGATCTGTTTGATATTGCATTAAAATTAGGTGGCACATTATCTGGTGAACATGGAATAGGTACGGCTAAGGCTCAATGGTTAGAGAAGGAAACATCTAAGGGGACTATTTTATTCTCTAAGAAATTAAGAAAAGCGTTAGATCCTAAATCTCTACTAAACCCTACAAAACAGGTGAACATGTATGAGTGATTTAAAAGAGTTAGCTAAAAAATTAGAAAGTTTAGATGATCAAATTATTTCATGTATGAAATGTGGATTATGTCAGCCAGTGTGTCCTATATTCAATTCAACTATGCAAGAGGCAGATGTTGCAAGGGGTAAATTAGCTTTAATAGACAATTTATCTAAGCATATTTTAACAGATGCAGATGCGTTAGCAGAAAAACTTGAAAGATGTTTAATGTGTGGTTCATGCCAAGCAGCATGTCCTCCAGGTGTTGAGATAATGGATATCTTTATGAAGGCTAGAGAGGTTGTTTTTGGCTATGTTGGATTACCTCTAATCAAGAAATTAATATTTAGACAGATGCTTGCTAAGACATGGTTGTTTAATACAGCTATGCGTGTTGGAGCACCGTTATCGAGACTTGTTTTTTGGAAAACAAATAAAGATCATGGTACTTATTCAGCACCGTTACTATCACCAATAATCGGCAAACGTCATGTTCGTCCGCTTCCATTAACTCCTTTGCATGTGGCAGTCGGTGCTATGGATACTCCTGCTGGTAGTAGTGGAATAAAGGTAGCATTTTTCTCAGGTTGCGTTGGCGATAAGATGTATGTTGATATGTCAAAAGCGTGTTTAAAAGTTTTAGATCATCATGGTGTAGGCGTGTATATGCCTAAATCGTTTCCGTGTTGTGGACTTCCAGCAATCGTATCAGGAGATGCTGATGGAGTTTTAAAACAGTTAAAACCGTCGCTTGATTTACTTATGAAGGGAGAGTTTGATTATCTAATTACTCCATGTGGATCATGCACTGCAACATTGAAAGAGTTTTGGCCTAAATATGCACCTAGATTATCTAAAGAGTATGGAGAGTATGCAGAAGGCTTAGAGCATAAGGTAATGGATATAAATGCATTTCTGATAAATGTTTTAAAGGTTGAGTCTAAACCTACAAAAGCTGGTGCTGTTAAGGTTACATATCATGATTCTTGTCATTTAAGAAAATCGTTAGGTGTTATAAGTGAGCCACGTAAAGTTATCGGACTTAGTGGTGAGTATGAGTTTATAGAGATGGCTAACGCTGAGAAATGTTGTGGATCAGGTGGAAGTTTCAGTCTTGCTTATCATGATATTTCATTAGATATAGGTATGCGTAAGCGTCAAGATGTTACTGAAAGTGGTGCTGAGATTGTTGCAATGGGTTGTCCTGCTTGCATGATTCAGATAGAGGATGTTTTATCTCAAAAGGGCGATAAGGTTAGGGTTAAGCATACTATTGAGCTTTATGCAGAGTCGCTAGATAAATAGATGAATTATGAGATATGTGTGTGTGTTGGTATGTATCTATAAAATCTTTTTGAGTTACATCAAAGTCGTTTGATTTATAGGTAATATATAAGTACATAAATGTGTAATATTTTTTTGGAGGGTTAAATGGTTGGAGAGAAAACAAAGACAGATTTAGTAGCACTGTTCTGTGAGAAAGCAGAGGTTGTTTCTGCTAAAATTTATGAAGCAGAGGATATGAAAGACGCTGCATCTTATATCGCAAAAATAGTTTTAGAGAAAGCTCCATGTGAACTTTTAGCAGAAGAAGATGGAACTGAGAAAGGTCCACTTAGTAAGAATGGCGTCCCAACAAGATTGGATCGTCATATTGCACTTCCAGGACTACCAGCTGCAAAAGCTAAGATTATTGAGAAAGAGTGTGCAGATAAGGGTATAAAAGTTATATATGACGGCGTACGCAATTATTTAGCAGGTTTTGATGCATCAGTAGCTGAGGCACAGTTCGGTATAGCTGATAGTGCAACATGCTTTGTTGCAAGTGATGATGAAAATATGCGTTTATCAACAATGATGTGCGAGATTAGTATTCTTTTGCTTGATAAGAAAAATATACGTAAAGGCTTACTAGATGTTGCGAGTGATCTTCGTACAGTTCAGAAAAAAGGACCAACATACACAGCCTTTATCACAGGTCCAAGTAGAACTGCCGATATTGAAAGAGTGTTAGCAATAGGTGCTCATGGACCTTTAGAATTGCACGTTATATTATTTTAGGAGGTATAAAGAATGCACGTTATTGAAAGAAAAAGTATGTCTAAATATAGAACAGAAGTTAAAGAAGGTTTAGAGGATAAATTTTTACGAAAATCATTAGATAAATTTTTTACAGATTACAGAGCTAATCGTAAAAAGATATTTACAGATTTTGATGAAAAAACTGTGATAGAGAAAATTGCAATATCAAAAGATGCAGCAATGAGTCGTCTTGAAGAGCTTTATCTACAATTCAAAGAAGAGGCTGAAAAACGTGGTGTAACTGTTCATAGAGCAGAGACAGCTGAGGATGCAAATGCAATAGTTGCAGATATCGCTAAAAAAAATAATGTTAAACATATCGCAAAATCTAAATCTATGACAACTGAGGAAACTCAACTTAACGCATATCTAATAGATAGAGGATATGAAGTTATTGAGACAGATTTAGGAGAGTGGATTATACAATTAAGAGGCGAAGGCCCTTCACATATGGTAATGCCAGCGATACATTTATCTCGTGATCAAATAGCAGATGATTTCACAAAAGAAACTGGTATTGAACAAGATAATGATATTCAAAGATTAGTTAAAGTTGCAAGAGCAAGATTAAGAAAAGAATTTATAGTGGCTGATATGGGAATTTCAGGAGCAAATGTTGCAGTAGCAGAAAACGGTTCTATTGCAACGGTAACAAACGAAGGAAATGCTCGTCTTGTTACAACTTTACCAAAAATTCATGTAGCTTTCACAGGATTAGATAAATTAATTCCAACATTAGAAGAAGCGTTAACAACTATGTTAATCTTGCCAAGAAACGCAACAGCTCAACTATTAACATCGTATGTAAGTTGGATATGTGGTGCAACTAACAGCGAAATAACTGAAGATAAAACACGTCAAGTACATATTATATTTCTTGATAACGGCAGAAGCAAAGTAGCAAAAGATCCGATATTCAGTGAAGTTATGCGTTGTGTACGTTGTGGTGCATGTGCGAATGTTTGTCCAGTTTACCGTTTAGTTGGTGGACACAAAATGGGTTATATATATATAGGTGCAGTTGGACTTATATTAACTTATTTATATCATGGACATGAGAATGCAAAAGTTTTAGCTCAAAACTGTATCAACTGCGATGCTTGTAGAACGGTTTGTGCATCGGGTATTGATCTGCCTAAACTTATTAGAGAAGTTAGAGTTAGATTAGTTCAAGAGTACGGTTCATCAGTTGATAGAAAATTAATGAAAGCTGTTATGGGTGACAGAAAAATGTTCCATAGATTATTGAAGTTTGCAAGTTATGCACAACTTCCAATAACTGCTGGAACAAAGTTTCAACGTCATCTTCCGTTAATGTTATTTCCAAGCCATAACTTTAGAGCGTTACCAGCGATTGCATCTAAATCATTTAGAGATCAATGGAAAAAAGTTCAGCCTAAAGTGGTTGATAAGCCTAAAGCAAATATAGCTATTTTTTCAGGTTGTGCACAAGATTTTATGTATCCAGAACAGTTAGTTGCTGCGATGAAAATATTTGAAGCAAAAAATGTAAACGTTTCATTTCCAATGGATCAAGGTTGTTGTGCATTACCACTTGAAATGGTTGGAGAGAGAGAGACAGTTAAAAGTGTAGCTAGAAGAAATATAGATGCGTTTGTAGATGGTAACTACGATGCAATTATTACATTATGTGCATCATGTGGATCGTTCTTAAAGAATGTTTATGGAGAGATTTTTCATGATGAGCCTGAGTATGCAAAAAAAGCAGAAGTATTCTCATCTAAAATACAAGATTTTAGTTTCTTTGCTCGCAACACTTTAGGAGTATCGGCTAAAGATTTTAATAAATCAGATGAGAAAGTAACTTATCATGCAGCATGTCATGAGTGTCGTGGACTTGAAGTTATAAAAGAGCCAAGAGAGTTAATCTCATTTGCAGCTGATTACGTTCCAGCAGCAGAAGAAGATACTTGTTGTGGATTTGGTGGAACATACTCTGTGAAATTTGCAGATATATCTGGTTCTATGGTGAATAGAAAAATCGACAATTTTGAAGCAACTGGTGCAACAAGATTAGTTATGGATTGTCCAGGTTGTGTTATTCAACTTAAGGGTGGAGCTAAGAAGAGAAAGAGCAAACTGAACGTTGGACATATTGCTGAGCTTTTAGCAGAAAACTTGAAATAAGATTGTGATAAAATTGTAGAGAGCTTAGCGTTCGTAACGTACTAAGTTTTTCTGCAAGTATAAAAGTTTTGGAAAATATGAAAATCTTTGAAGAGCCTTAACACTTTCAAAAAGTATTAAGGTTTCGAAAGAGTTAAGTTTTGGCTAGTGTTAAAA
>CAMQYB010000108.1 GCA_947039055.1 uncultured Deferribacteraceae bacterium | reverse complement strand
ATTAATAATATAGTTATTCGTGGTGCAAGACAACATAACTTAAAAAACATAGATATTGATATACCGAAAGATCAGTTGGTAGTAATTACTGGAGTTTCGGGATCGGGCAAGTCAACGCTTGCTTTTGATACGTTGTATGCAGAGGGACAAAGAAGATATGTTGAGTCATTGTCATCTTATGCACGACAGTTTTTAGAGTTGATGGATAAGCCAGATGTAGATTCGATAGAGGGTTTATCACCAGCGATCAGTATAGAGCAGAAATCAATCAGTCGTAATCCAAGATCGACAGTTGGTACGATTACAGAGATCTACGATTATATGCGTTTATTATTTGCAAGAGTTGGCGATGTATACTGTCCAGATTGCGGTAAAAGAATAGAAACATTTACTGTTCAAAATATGGTTGATGATCTTCTTAAATTGGATGAGGGTAGCAAGCTTGAAATTTTATCTCCAGTTATACGAGGTAAGAAAGGCGAGTTCAAAAAATATTTTAAAGATCTATTAAAAGATGGTTTTGTAAGAGCATATTTTGATAAAAAATTAATAAGATTAGAAGATGAAATTGTTGTTGATAAGAAAGTTAAACATGATGTATCTATCTTAGTTGATAGACTTGTGAATAAGCCTGAAAATAAGCGTAGGATTACAGATTCAGTTGAGATTGCACTTCGTAAATCAGAAGGACTTGTTGAAGTTATTATTGATGGTAGCGGTACGAAATTATATAATGAAAAATTTGCGTGTATAGATTGTGGTATAAGTATAGCTGAAGTTGAACCTAGAATATTCTCATTTAACAATCCGTTTGGAGCTTGTCCTGTTTGTGAGGGGATCGGTGAGAAAGCTGTATTTGATGAGGAGTCGATCGTAGTTGATAGTAGTTTATCTATACGAGATGGTGCTATATCATTATGGGTTGGAGTGGATAATTTTCATCATTACAATATGTTAAATACTTTATCAGAGAAGTATAAAATTAACTTAGAAAAGAGTTGGAGTTCACTCTCTAAAGCGTCTAAGGATATTATTTTATATGGAGTTGAAGAGCCGTTACGTCTTTACACTTTTAGAGGCGACAAGAAGGTTTTTTATGAGAAGAAGTTTAAAGGTGCTGTTGGCGATTTAGAGGAGATGTTGTACTCTAATTCATCAACAAGTGTAGATAGAGCGAAGAAATGTATGACATTTCAACCGTGCAGAGCGTGTGGTGGTGCAAGACTTAAGAAAGATAGTTTATCTGTCAAACTTGATGGTAAAAATATATCAGAAGTTACTAGCATGAATATAGCTGAGGCTAGAGAATTTTTTGAAAGTTTAGAGTTTAACGGTTTCAAGTTAGAGATAGCGACGAAGATTATAAGAGAGATTTTGCGTAGGTTAAATTTCTTAATAAATGTTGGAATAGATTATATTACATTAAACAGAAGTTCAGGAACATTATCAGGTGGAGAGTCTCAAAGAATTAGACTTGCAACACAGATAGGTTCAGGATTAACGGGAGTGTTATATGTGCTTGATGAGCCGTCGATCGGTTTACATCAGCGTGATAATGATATGTTAATTGCGACACTTAAAAATTTACGAGATATAGGAAATTCGGTTATAGTTGTAGAGCATGATGAGGATACAATTTTAGCATCAGATTATGTTATAGATATGGGTCCGTACGCTGGACGTAAAGGTGGCGAGGTTGTTTTTGCAGGCACTCCAAAAGATTTATTAAAATCTAAAGAGTCTTTAACGGCAAAATATATTAATGGTAAATTGAAGATTGAGTTGCCAGAAAAAAGGGTTCAAGCAGGCGATCAGTTTATATCTATAAAAGGTGCAACTGAGCATAATTTAAAGGATATAGATGCTAAATTTCCGATAGGTTTAATAACGGCAGTAACTGGTGTGTCTGGGTCTGGTAAATCGACACTTGTGTTAGATATTTTATATCCAGCTATGATGAAAAGACTTCATGGATCAAGTATGGCGATCGGCAAACATAAATTGATAGAGGGTTGCGATTATATAGATAAGGTTATAAAGATCGATCAATCGCCAATTGGCAGAACTCCAAGAAGTAACCCTGCAACGTACACTGATTTGTTTAAAGATATTCGGGATATTTTTACGATGTTACCTGAGGCTAAACGTAGAGGCTACACAGCTGGCAGATTTTCTTTCAATAAGAAAGGTGGTAGATGTGAGTCTTGTCAAGGCGATGGATTTATAAAAATAGAGATGCATTTTCTTCCAGATATGTATGTGAAGTGCGATGTGTGTAACGGTAATAGATATAATAGAGATACGTTGGATATAGTTTATAAAGAGAAAAATATAGCCGATGTATTATTTATGACGGTTAATCAAGCGTATGAGTTTTTTGATAACATTCCAAAACTTAAAGCTAAGTTAAATGTCTTAAGAGATGTTGGACTAGGTTATATTAAGTTAGGACAAGCAGCGACGACTTTATCAGGTGGAGAGTCACAACGTGTAAAACTTGCAAAAGAGTTAATGAAAAGATCGACAGGTAAAACGTTATATCTTTTTGATGAGCCAACAACAGGATTGCATTTTGATGATATCCATAAGTTAGTGGATATTTTTCAAGAACTTAGAGATGTTGGAAATACGATAGTAATAATAGAGCATAATTTAGATGTTATAAAAGTTGCAGATTTTATTATAGATTTAGGCAGAGAAGGTGGAGTTAGAGGTGGAGAGGTTCTTTTCACAGGTACTCCTGAAGAGTGTGCAAAGTGTGATGATTCATTTACTGGGCAGTATTTGGCTACAAAATTAAATTAAGAAGTAACGTAAGGAATGATGACTAGAGCGAGTTATAAAATATTGTTAACATTATTGTTACTAATATTTCTTTGTCCAGTTACAGTGTTAGCGTCTAAGGTTTTAGATAATGCGAACTGGGAACTGGTATTGCTTGATAGGACAGAAAAAGTTAAACGATCGACGTATGTTGATATTGCAGATCGTATGTATGATTTCTATAAAGCGAACAGAGGTAGTAATGATGGTGCAAGAGCAATTCAAATTGCTGCTAGATCGTTGTCGTCAAGTTTTAGAAGATTTAAAGTAAGATCAGATATTGATAAGTCGTTAGAATATTATAGAGAGTTACAAAACAAGTTTAATGTATCTATATCAAGAGATTCATATATTGATGCGTCAGATATATATCTTCAAATAAGAGATCGTTCCTCAGCTAAATTTATATTAAATAGATTAATCGCAAAGTACCCAACATCAACACAAGCGGATACAGCTAGAAAAAAATTAGCAACCATAAGTAATACATCACCATCTTCAACATCAGGTTCTCCAAAACGAGATGAAAGTATCGCTAAACGTGAAGCTGAACGGCAAAGTAATGCACGTGATGATCAGAATAGAAAGAATGAGGCAAGGAAAAAGCGTGAAAATAACGAGAGAGAAAGGGTTGCCGAACAACGTAATCATATAGCAAACAAGAATATTGATGCAGATAAAGAGTTAGCGTTAAAGGCTGCTAGTTTCATTGGTTTATCAGATGTAAAAAATGAAGTTATAGTGATTAAAGGTGTACGTTATTTCTCTGCTAAAGATTATACAAGAGTAGTTATTGATACATCAAGCACAGCACAGTATCGTAGTATTTGGATTAGTGAGGATAAAAAAAGTAATCTACCTCCACGCTTAACATTAGATATATCTTCATCATCGCTTAGTACAGATTTATCAAATAATATAGTGATTAAAGATGGTTTGTTAAACTCTGTGAGAGTTGGATATAATGAACCAAGTAAGAATACTAGAGTAGTGCTAGATTCTGAAAATGTTAGAGATTTTACGATATTTCAAATGACTAATCCAAGTAGAATAGTTGTAGATGTGTTCGATAGAAAACGTGATGAACAACCAACCAATCTTCCAGCTATTGCAAAAGTTATAGATAATAATAACGACAATCGCAATAACAATAATAACAGCAATAATAATCGTAGTAATAATAACAATAGTAATAACAGCAACAATAATCGTAATACCAACAATGTTCATAGTTCTGATCTTTCAACAGATGACATAATTAAGGGTATAGAATCAAACACAAGAATATCTAATAAGAGTGCTGATGATTTTGCAGGCAAAGAGCTTACCTTGGGTACGGCGCTTGGTTTAAAGATTAGAACTGTAGTGATTGATGCAGGTCATGGTGGCAAAGATCCTGGAGCAAGTTACGGCAGGTTGAAAGAGAAAGATGTTGTTCTTGATATCGCAAAAAAAGTGAGAGATTTATTAAGTAGGGATAAGGATCTCAAAATATATATGACACGATCGAAGGATATATTTATACCGTTAGAAGAACGTACGGCGATAGCAAATAAGTATAAGGCAGATCTGTTTGTATCTATCCATGCGAACGCTGCACGTAATAAAAAAGTTTCAGGAGTAGAGACATATGTTTTCAATGTAACTAATGATAGAGCAGCATTAGAGGTTGCGGCTTTAGAAAACCAGGCGACTACAAAATCTATTTCAGATTTGCAGGGTATATTAAAAGATATATTAAAATACTCTAAATTAGAGGAGTCGTTGTTATTAGCGGGTGCAGTTCAGAAGGCTTTAGTTAAAAAAGTTAGGTTATCTAAAGTACAAAATAAAGGTGTAAAGCAAGCACCGTTTTATGTATTAGTTGGAGCAACGATGCCGTCGATATTAATAGAGACAGGTTTTTTATCACATGTAGGAGATGCGAAGAAGTTGTCAACATCAAGCTATAGAAATCAGATAGCAGAAGGTATTTATCAAGGGTTGAGAGATTATATTGAAAAGTATAATTATTAGTGAAGATATATGAATTTTGAAGAATTATTAGAACCCACTCGCCTTATAACATTCTTCTTTGTGTTTATACGTATTAATGCTATAATCTTTACAGCACCGATCTTTAGTTCAACGGTTTTAAATAATCAATTACGTATTATGTTAAGTACGATAATAGCGTTGTTGGTAGCTCCGAATATTCCTCGTTTAATGGTAGTAGATCCAAGTGCATTGTGGTTAATTTTGACAGCGAGCAAGGAAATTTTGATAGGTATAACTATCGGAGTTATGACAAGTTTGCTTTTTTCAGCTGTTCAGTTTGGTGGGTATTTGGTAGATTATCAGATGGGTTTTTCGATGGTATCGGTTCTAGATCCGTCATCAAATGCGTCTATGTCATTTTCAGGTCAGGTGTATAATATTCTTGCAACGTTGATTTACTTATCTATTTATGGTCACCATATATTTTTAAGGGCGATTATGACAAGTTTCGATTATCTTCCATTAGCGAATTTTCCGTATAATCAAGAGGCGTTGCTTTTTGTACTGTTAACATTTACGAGGGTATTTGTTGTGGCGTTACAGATAACAGCGCCGGTATTTATAGCGTTGATGGTAACAAATGCGGTGATGGGATTTATGGCACGTTTAGTTCCACAGATAAATCTTATGGTAATCGGTTTTCCGATTAAGATTGGTATAGGTGCTATATTTTTAACGTTAGGGTTACCGTTATTTTATGTAGTATTTGAGAAGATAATGAACGAATATTTTAGAACGATATTAAGTTTTTTCGATAAAATGGCTGGTCAATAATGGCAGAGAATCAAGACGGAACGGAGAAGAGTGAGGAAGCCACCCCCCAACATCGAGAAGCACGTAGAAAAGAGGGATCGGTTGCAAAAAGTGCTGATCTCACATCTGGTGTTTTATTAGTAGTGATTGTGTTAGGGTTTTATTACTACACTCCGTATTTCATGGATCTTTTTAAGGGTTTTTTTAGTGAAACTTTACAGTTTATAACATATAATTTAAATGAAGATTCTACATATTATTTATTTATGTATTCACTTAAATTCATGGCGAAATTATTAATGCCTGTGTTTATTTTTTTATTTATCATAGCTGTTGCTATTAATGTTTATCAGGTTGGTTTTTTTATTTCAGGAAAAGCTATTGAGCCAAAGTTTGATAAGTTGAATTTTTTTGCTAACTTTATGAAGACTTTTTTTAGTATGCGTAAGGTAGTAGATTTAATTAAATCATTAGCCAAGATAGGTTTGTTATCAGTTATATCATGGTATGCTGTTTCAGAAGAGGTCAGCACAATTACTCGAATGATAGATGCGGATATTATGGATCAGATGGCGTATCTTGGAGAGTTAATATTTGATATTTTGTTAAAGCTAGCGTTGTTGGTTTTAGCGATAGGTGTGGCAGATTTTTCTTATCAGAAGTGGCAACATAATAAAGATATCCGTATGACAAAGCAAGAGATAAAAGAAGAGTATAAGCGATCAGAAGGGGATCCCCAAGTTCGTAACCGTATTAGACAGGCACAGCAAGATGCGGCTAGAAAACGAATGTTAGATGATGTCCCGAAATCTGATTTAGTAATCACAAACCCAACGCATTATGCAGTAGCTATAAGTTATAAGATTGGTGTTGATAGAGCTCCAAAGATTGTTGCAAAGGGTAAAGGTCTTGTTGCATTAAAGATTAAAGAGTTAGCGATTGAGAGCAGAATAGATATAGTTGTAGATCCACCACTTGCAAGATTGCTTTATGATTCTGTAAGTATAGGTGATGAAGTTCCAGAGAATTTATACCAAGCATTGGCAGCTATTTTAGGAACATTAAAAAAATATGGATTAAATAAAAAATAGAATATTTAGCAAAAA
>CAMQYB010000107.1 GCA_947039055.1 uncultured Deferribacteraceae bacterium | reverse complement strand
CATGATTAATCAATTATTAACTATTGAACAGTTATACATATTTAAAATACCTAACACACGATTAATAAATTATTAGCTACTGAACAGTTATACATATTTAAAATGCCTAACTCATGATTAATCAATTATTAGCTATTGAACAGTTATACATATTTAAAATACCTAGTTATGATTGGATATTTAATTATTTAATAGATAAAAACAGAATTAAGTCGTATAATTATATCTATCAACGCACAACTCAATAATAAATTTATTAGGATAAATTAATACCAATGATGTCTGACCATAAAATTTTTAATCTGCCATTCACAAGGCTATTTATCGCTAATATTATGATAGTTACAGCGTTCTATATGCTTATGCCTACTCTCCCTATATATATAACAAGAGATCTACACATAGATGAAAAAAGCGTCGGATTAATTCTTGGAATATTCTCGATAAGTTCTTTATTTATTCGTCCTCTAGTTGGGATATGGCTTGATAGAATTGGACGCAAAATTATCTATATCCCAGGAGTTATCATATTCGGTTTCTGTGTTGGCGGGTATATTCTTGCATATTCATTTCTAACAATTATGTTTATAAGAGTTATACACGGAATGAGCTGGGCTGCGATTACAACATCTAACTCGACTATGATTGCTGATATAGTTCCGAAAAAATATAGAGGCTCTGCAATAGGCTTCTTCTCATTATCAATAAGCACTGGTATGGCGATAGGGCCTGCTGCTGGTGTTTTTCTGATGGAGCATATATCTTTTAGAAATATATGTATTACTGGAGTTATATTAGTTGCACTATCACTTCTATCATCGTACTCAATAAAACTTCCACCACTTGTAAAAGATAAAACTAAAATAACAATCAAAACTTTGTATGAACTAAAAGTTATGCCTATCGCTTTAATGTATCTACTGTACGGTGCATCTTATAGTGCTGCAACGATATTTAGTTCGCTACACGGACTCGATTTAAAGGTTAAACATCTATGGTTATTCTTTGTTATTCTTGCCGTATTTATGGGCATATTTAGACCGTATGTTGGAAAACTTGTAGATAGAACTGGACCAGGCAAGACATTATATATGGGATTTACACTACTTGTTTTAGGTTTGATTATGTTAGGGCTTGCTAATAACTCTATACTTTTTCACCTGTCTGCTGTACTGCTTGGAATAGCAACTGGATTTATTATGCCAACGTGTATGACTATGGTTATTAATATCGTGCCTCCAACCAGAAGAGGTGCTGCAACTGCAACATTTTATACAGCGTTTGATATAGGGATAGGAGTTGGTGTTATGATACAAGGATATCTTATAGATCATATCGGATATGAAGCGATGTATATAATCTTCTCTATGGTTGCCCTTTCTGCTATGCTACTATTTAGACTGTATGTGTTTAATTACTATAATAAAGCAGTGAATAAAATGGAGAATTGTTAAAAATCAACTCTATAGATTTGTAATATAAATACCAAAATTAAATATACTTAAACTATATGGCTTAGATCTTTAATCTCTATTTATGTGAAATTTTTTATTTTTATTTATTGTTGTTACCGTTGTTTTTACTACTGCTACTATAGTTTGATTGTTACTATACTCTGTTACTCTAACTGTTCAACTATATATCACTCATGTGATGATACATCAAAACAGTAATAATATTTTTTTTAGAATATTAAACCTACTTCAGCTAATACTGAAAACGAACTATGAACTAAAAATCTTCCTGTGTAATCAATACTTGCACCAAACATAACTCTTCCCATAATAAACCTAACACCAAGTTTACCAGATAGACCTATATCACTATCATTAACACCTGTACCACCACTTGATGTTTGTGATGTCGCAAGTGATACACCTATACCAGCACTCGGGATCACATATTTGTTATCCGATAAACGAATAACACGCTGAAGCAATGCGTAACCTCTTAACTCTATACTCTTAAAATATGCTGAATTATAACCGATAAATCCCTCTGCTGCAAAATATTTAAAAAACTGTTTACCAACTGTCGCTCCGATTAATACACCTGGATATGAATTGAACTTGCCTCGTCCATCTGATGATGAATATCCACCAGTTACCATAACATAAAATATCTGCTTGCCATCAAGCCCTGTAAAAGGTTTCCCGCTAAAGAAACCCTCTTTCTTGACTAACGCCGTTGCATTGTCCCCTGCTACAGAAATATTATCTGTAGCAATAGCCGTAGCAGTTGTTGTAGTCGTTGTGGTTGTAGTTGTTGTTCCACTTCCACTTGATACCGTTGTAACATTTGTCGTTGTAGTTGTGCCGTTATCGTTTAACACACTCGTTACTTTATTGGTAGTAGTTGTTCCGTTGTCTCCAGTAACTGTAGTTGATTTATTATTTGTTGCAGTTTTATTGTCAGCAGTTTTATTGTCATTCACTTTATTATTAGGAGTTGTTTTATTATCTGTTGGAACTACAATTCTGCTATCAACTTCAGTTGATGATCCGTCCTTATCAATAGTTATATTATCTAAAATAACTGTTTTACCGTTACTATCATTTTTGACTGGAGTTGATTTTTTATCCTTTGTATCAGTTTTGTTATCTTTCTTGTTAGCTTTCTTATTGTCTGATTTATTAGTTGCACTGTCTACTGGTGAGTTAATTGGTCTTTTCATATCTACATCAAATGGATCTATATCTTGTGCCATTACAGAAGTTGAAAACAGAAATATTGAAAGTAAAAAAGTAATATGTTTCATCATATCTCCCTAGTTAAATATTTATTATTTACCACTTTAAAACAATACAGTAATTAACAAATATTGTAAATAATTAAAACTGTCCTACCATATATATATTCATCTTTAAATCACTATATTATAATCATCAATCAAAATACTTTTCTATCTCATTTTTAGTACGATACCTACCCATCAATAGCATCAATTTTAATCTTGCTTTCTGTCCTGTTAACTCACCTCCAAGTATCACTCCAACCTCTTTCATAGGTTTAACTCCACCGATATATGAGTACACATCAAGCACCCTGCCCTCAATCACACGACTTACCAAAACAACTATAATATTCGCATCGATCATACTCTTAATACCATCTACTATTAACGGTGGAAGATTGCCACGACCGAAACCCTCAACAACAACGCCTGCGATTTTTTTATCAATTAGAAAATCAAATATATCTGAGTTCATACCTGTAAAACATTTTATAAGATATATACTCTCCTCTATATTATTCGTATCAATTTTCACTCTATTAACTCGATCACGTTTAAATATAACTTTATCACTATCAACGTATCCTATCGCACCAGAGAATGGTGACTTAAAAGTATCAACATTTGTCGTATGAGTTTTTATAACGTCCTCTGCTGAATGAATAGTATCATTAAACACCACCATTACACCCTTAGATATTACAGTTTCAGTTGATGCAACTTTTACAGCGTTTAAAATATTTCTAGCACCATCAAAACCGATCTCTGTTGCACCTCGCATTGATCCTGTGAATACAACTGGTTTCTCTGTTTTGATATATAAATCTAAAAAATATGCTGTCTCTTCAAGTGTATCTGTACCATGAGTTATAACTATCCCTGCAACGTTTTTATCTGTTGCAATCTCATCAACTTTATCACCTAACGCTTTCATCATCTTAGGTGTCATATGTGGACTTGGTATATTTGAAAACTCTACAACTTCAATTTTGCATACGTTTTTTAACTCTGGCACTGCGTTCATTAATTCTTGTCCACTGACAGCTGGCAGTAATCCACTTGTTGCCTCATCGTAACGCATAGCGATCGTTCCACCTGTTGTTATAACTACTACTTTTTTATCTAACATAATTCTCTCCAATTTATATTAATATAAATATCTAAAAAAATAGAGTTACCCTTTTCACAGCGATAACTCTATTAATAAATCTCTAATTAAAAACTTATTATAATATTAATTATCTTCTTTTGAAAGAGGATTAAACCAGTTAATATTTCTTGTTATATACATCGCAGCTGCAATTATCATAAACAGTCCGACAGATCCTACAACTAACGCATAATCTGTAAGTTGAAGAATTCCAAACAGAAAAATATACGAACATAGTTGCACGATCGCTATACTTATACCAACTTTCTGAGTGTTAGTAATAAACCCTGCATACAACGATACAATGGATGTTACCATTATAGCTGATATAAAGTAACTAAGATTAAATGATAGATGTTCTGATATAGATAATAGTAGTAAAAAGAATATTACATTCGCAAATCCAACTAAACAGTATTGAATAAAATGTAACGGTTTTTTATTGCGTAACTCCGATAAAAAGAGTGCAAAAAATGGTATGAATATAAATAGCAGTGCGTACTTAATACTCTTTACAGTTTTCTTATAATTATCACTTAGAAGTAAAAAATCTGTAGTGATATAATTGCTTTCTGAAAATTGATTATACGATCTACTCTCTGTATCCCAAACCTTAGGAAGTGAAGTGTTAAAGCCTGGAACTTCCCATGTCACTTTAAACCCTTCATCTGTTACATCTCTACTAGACGGAACCCAGCCACCTGTAAACGATGGGTCTCTCCATTTTGATGAAAGTGAAAATGTGTTCTGACTATTAAGTGGTCTTATATTGATAGAGTTAGCACCCTGTATCGCTACACTTGTATCAAACTTAAAACCGTTTTGTAAATATTTTTGTGGTAATTTATAAATAAATGAATTACTAAAAAATGCTATATCTTTAGATAAAGGAGCTTCATTCTCTTTTAATACTGTATCACCGATTTTTATTACTGGTACTTTCTTAAGCCCTTTCTTGTTTCCTGTACCAACAACTAAAAAAGCTTTGCTCATATCATACGCAAAAAATCCTACATCACCCTCTTTGTTAGATACAAATTTTTCAAAATTACCGTTTATTTTTATGTCTGATGAAAATGTAGGAATCTTAAAAATACCTCTATTTAAAATTGATGTTTCAATATCACCTTCTACCATATAATTTTCAGGAGAAACATATGTATAATGATTTGTATAAGTAGTAACGTTCTTATCTTCATTATATACTTTATTCTTATACGGAATGGCAAGAAGCACTCCACTTAAATATAACTCTCCACCTATCGGTTCAATTACAGACTTTACTGCATCACGCTGATAACCAACTCTATCACGAACTATCTCATTTATAAAACCAGCTGGTATAAGCATCAAAAAACCTAACGCAAAAATTATTACAATCTTAAAACCTAGCCCCGATGTCCACTTCATATTGCCCCCTTTAGAGATATTATTATTACTATTATTATTCACATCAACGCTTTCGCCGTTAGATATATTATTTATACTCTTTGATACGGTGTCTCCACCATTAAAATATTTCACACCTTGATATATCGCAATAACTACTGCTACAACTATACCGATCGTTACTCCTGCTGATAATAAAACACCAATCATCATATCAAACATTACCCCCTAGAAAATTAACACTATTAACCTAATACGATACTTTAGTTTATATTAAAAATCAATATCATTCTTAATCCTAAACTCTATTTATATTTTGTACAATACGGCTCAGGTTTTGAATTATTAGTACATGCCTTATCATACAACTCATTAAACTCATCACATGAATACATAAAGTTTTGATCGCACGATCTTTTGTAAAAACTTAATGATTTTTCAAAATTAATATCCGTACCTTTACCGTTCTCATATATATATCCAAGAACTGAACAACCGTTCGGATATCCACCATCACAAGCTTTTTCATACAGCTTTCTAGCTCGTTCATGGTTCTCTGTAGCTCCTTGTCCTAAATCATAAAGTGATGCAACAGCAACACAACTTTGAAGGTGTCCGTCGTCGCAAGCTTTCTCGTACCAATCAACAGCTTTACTAAAATCTTGTTTGACCTCTTTGCCTGCATATTTAGGATATCTTTCTAAATCGTGTCCTATATAATATGTTAAACCTAGCTGAAAACAAGCCTCTGACATTCCACCTTTACAAGCACGTTCGTAAAATTCTATAGCCTTGCTAGGATTACTTTCAACACCTGTTCCAAACTGATACATAACACCTAAATTGTAACAACCTTCAAAAGTTTCACCGTTACACGCTCGCTCATATAACTCTATAGCTTTGCTATAATCCTGCTCTAAACCTCTACCGTTATAATACATATACCCAAGATTTACACAGCCAAACATATCAGAACCTATGCACGCTTTTTTAAATAAATTTACAGCTTTATCAAAATCTTGCTTAACGCCAGCACCATCTGAATACATGTGTCCAAGATCTGAACACGCAAGCATATAATCATTATCGCACGCCTTTTCAAATAACATAAACGCCTTATCAAAATCTTGTTCAACCGTTCCTAAATTTTCATAATATAACATTCCAAGATCAGTACAACCTGCCATACTGCCACCATTACACGCTCTATTAAAATAATCGAACGCAATATCCGCATCTTGCTCAACGATCATACCCTCTATATATATAACACCTAAATCGTAACAACCGTTTGCATCGCTTTTATAACATAATTCTTGAGCCTCATCTATCCTCTCTTGATAGGTAATAAGTGGAGATTTATAAGCACATGAAATTATAAACATAGATAAAATTGTGATGACAAGTAGATTGATGTTAAAAGGTTTCATATTAAAATTCTCCAAAAGTGAGCATAATAAAAAATAATATAATATAATGT
>CAMQYB010000106.1 GCA_947039055.1 uncultured Deferribacteraceae bacterium | reverse complement strand
AATCCAAAAATATTCTATATATTTACACACTGCCATTGATCGGTTTAACCCTTTCAACGCCTCTTAGAAAACTATTTAATGCCGATAAATAAGCCTCAACTGAAGCGATTAAAATATCAGTAGAAAATCCTTTGCCACCTGTGTTATAACCACATTTATTAAACTCAACAGATACAGTAACATCACCTTGTGCATCTTTACCAGGAGTGATTGATGCTAACTTATAACTTTTCAATTTGCTCTCAACACCAACAATTCTTTCAATCGTTTTGAATGCTGCGTCAATTGGTCCATCACCTATATTTGAATCACTAAGTATTGTGCCATCATCTTTTTTCAATTTCATAGTAACAGTAGGTATCGTATCTGTACCTGAATTAAATCCTATGTAATCAAGTTCGTAAAATATCTGAACCTTACCTAACATACCTAAAACTATTACCTCTAAATCTTCATCGAAAACTTCTTTCTTTTTATCAGCAAGTAATTTGAATTTTATAAAACACTCTTCAAGCTCATCTTTAGATAATTTATAACCTAAAATACCCAGTCTATTAACCAAAGCATTTCTTCCTGAATGTTTCCCAAGTACCATTGTGCTCTCTGCAATACCAACTGACTCTGGTGTCATAATTTCATACGTCTTACGATTTTTCAACATACCAGCTTGATGGATACCTGACTCATGTGCAAACGCATTCTTGCCAACTATCGCTTTGTTCGGCTGAACATTAACACCTGTTATAGTCGATAATAATTTACTACTTCTATATATCTCTTTCGTGTTAATATTATGTTTAACTTCACTATATATATCTGAACGTACACTCATCGCCATAACGATCTCTTCAAGTGCAGCGTTTCCTGCTCTCTCTCCGATACCGTTAATCGTACACTCAATCTGTGTTGCTCCTGCTCTAATAGCTGCAAGTGAGTTCGCAACTCCAAGCCCTAAATCGTTATGGTTGTGGACAGATATTTTTGCCTTCTTAATATTTGGAACATTCTTAATCACATAAGATACCATCTCAAATATTTCATCAGGAGTTGTATAACCTACCGTATCAGGAAGGTTAATCGTTTTAGCTCCAGCATTAATAACAGCTTCAATTATCTTAACAAGAAATTCTCTATCTGATCTTGTTGCATCTTCACATGAGAACTCTATATCGTTACATAATTCCTTAGCGTACGCAACCGACTCAACTGCAATCTGTAACGCCTCTTCTCTTGATTTATTAAGTTTATATTTTAAATGTAAATCACTCGTTGCAATAAAAATATGTATCCTAGGTTTTTTCGCATCTTTTAATGCTTCATAAGCTCTATCAATATCCAACTTATTAGCTCTAGCTAAAGAACACACAGATGACTTCTTGATATGACTAGCAATCAATTTTATCGACTCAAAATCACCATCTGATGAGATCGCAAATCCAGCCTCTATAACATCAACACCTAATTTCTCTAGCTGTTTAGCAAGCTGTAATTTTTCCTCTATCTTCATAGAAAATCCTGGAGCTTGTTCGCCGTCTCTTAATGTTGTATCAAAAAAAATTATCTTATCCATATATATCGAACCTCAGAATTGTATCTCTATAAAAAAAGCCCCAAGGGAGCTTTTATGTCTGCTAGATCACATTCTATATCACTATCTACAATTACTCTATTTGATTTTTTTTCTTTTAAACAACACTAATAACATTCCTGCTGCAATATAAATTATCGCAATAAAAAAGAAAATTATTTCAAAATATAACCCTACAACAAATATAAATATCACCAACATAACAAGCGTATTAAACGGATGCTCTTTAAAATATCGTACCTTCTTAAAACTGTAGTAAGGTATAGAACTTACCATTAAAAATGCAAGAATATATACCGATACAGTTAATGATATCTCAACTGTATTATGCCAATAAACAGTATTTAAAAACTCAAAATTAAAGCTTTTTAAGTTAGCAACAAATATGACAAACGATGCAATATACGCTGCCGCAATAGGAATTGGTAAACCTACAAAATATTCTGAATGTCCGCCACGTGACGATTGAACATTAAATCTCGCAAGCCGTAAAGCACCCGTTGCTACAAATAAGAATACTCCCATTATACCAACTCTACCTAAATCCACTAATGCGTAATTATACGCAAGCAGAACTGGAGCTACACCGAACGAAACCATGTCGCATAACGAATCTAACTGTACTCCAAAATCTGAAGTACCTTTCATTAATCTCGCAACTCTACCATCAAGAAAATCAAATACAGCTGCTAATATGAGTGCATACGCAGCATATACAAACGATCCTGCCGATGATAAAATAATAGAGTAAACTCCACACAGTACACCTAGAATAGTAATAAAGTTTGGCAATATTACATTTTTGTTTTTTAGAAAAAGATCTATCTTATCTGACTTTCCTCTACTAAATCCTACCATTAATATATTACCAACTTATATAATATTTTTTTAGAATGTCGCAAGTATAGATTCTCCAGCCTTAACAACATCATCTTCTCTAACAGTTATGTTAAAATCAAGCGGAAAGTAATGATCTACTCTTGATGAAAATTTGATCATTCCAAATCTGTCACCAGTTGTGATACTGTCGCCTGCTTGAACGTTACATACCGTACGTCTTGCAACTAATCCTGCAACTTGAACACATACTATATCGCCATGAGCAGTATCAAAAATGACTACCGTTCTCTCATTTTGTACAGACGCCTCAGGTTTTGCAGCGTTTAAAAACTTGCCTTCAATATGGTTTACTGATTTAACAACACCTGATAAAGGAGCTCTATTAACGTGAACTGAGAACACATTCATAAATACAGAAACTTTCTGATATTTAACGCCATCAAGTTCTGATTGTGAAACCTCAACAACTTTTCCATCAGCAGCCGAAACTGCAACGTTTTCTGATGTTGGAATTTTTCTCTCTGGATCTCTAAAGAACCATAGAAAAAGTAATAATGTTAATACCGTAAGAACAACTAAAATCTCTCTTGGTAAAATAATAAAAACTACAAGCGCTATAATTGCACCTAATATAAACGGAAACCCTTCTTTAGCTAACATAAAATTCTCCTAATTGATCAATTTTATTTACGACTATTATATTAATTCTTAGACTTATCAACAATCTTAGACTTACCTATAAATGGCATTAATGAACGTAATTTTTCTCCAACTGCTTCTAGTGGATGTGAATTACTTTTCTCTGCCATTTCTTCAAATTTCTTGCCACCATCACGAGACTCTTTAAGCCACTCTTTAGCAAACTCACCATTTTGTATCTGAGTTAAAACTTTCTTCATTGCATCTTTTGTAGATGGAGGAACAACAACTGGACCTCTAGTTAATCCACCGAACTCAGCTGTGTTTGAGATTGAATACTGCATATTCTTAATCCCACCTTCATAGATTAAATCTACTATAAGTTTTAACTCATGTAAACACTCAAAATACGCCATCTCTGGAGAGTATCCTGCTTCAACTAAAGTCTCATAACCGTATTTAATCAACTGTGCAGCACCACCACAAAGAACTGCTTGCTCTCCGAATAAATCTGTTTCAGTCTCTTCTTTAAATGTTGTTTCAATTATTCCAGCTCTACCACCACCAACTGCTGATGCATAAGACATTGCAACATTTTTCGTATCGCCTGTGCTATCTTGATGAACAGCTATTAAACAAGGTACGCCTGATCCTTTTGTATATTCTGCTCTAACAAGGTGACCTGGACCTTTAGGAGCGATCATCATAACTGATACACCCTCAGGTGCTTTAATTTCACCGTAATGAATACTAAAACCGTGTGCAAATGTTAGATATTTACCAGCAGATAAATTAGGCTCAATATCTTCTTTATATAACTCACCTTGTTTTTCATCAGGTGTTAAGATCATTATTATATCTGCCCACTTAGTCGCATCAGCTACGTTCATAACTTTTAATCCAGCAGACTCAGCTTTAGGTTTTGATTTTGAAGAGTCTTTAAGTCCAACTACAACATCAACTCCTGACTCTTTAAGATTGTTTGCATGTGCGTGCCCTTGGCTACCGTAACCGATTACTGCAACCTTCTTAGATTTTATTAAATCCAAATTAGTATCTTTATCATAATAAACTTGCATAAACTACTTCCTCCGTAATAACCTTATAAACTTTATAAGATTTAATTTATTTATTTTTTTTGCAAAACTTAAACTTATTTCTTATTTTACTTCTTATCCATATCAGCAGTTGGTTTACTGCCTCTTCCTATTGCTAATGCACCTGTTCTAACTAACTCTATTATTCCAAACGGTCTAACAACTTCGATGAAAGCCTCTAGTTTAGACTCCTCACCTGTTATCTCTATCACGATTGAGTCGCTAGTTAAATCAACAACCTTGCCTCTAAAACTGTTCACAATATTATATACATCACTTCTATTTTTAGAATTGACAAATAATTTTATCAAAATCAGTTCACGCTCAATATGATTATAAAGTGTTAAATCTCGCACCTTTATAACATTGATAAGTCTTCGTAACTGTTTTATGATCTGTTCGATAACTTGATCGTCACCAGTTGTGACTATCGTTATCATTGATAGATCAGATTTTTCAGTCATGTTTACCGTTAGACTTTCTATATTGTACCCTCTACCAGAGAAGAGTCCAGATATTCTCGATAACACACCGAATTTGTTTTCAACCAAAATAGACATTATATGACGCATAATCATTCTCTCAAGTAAAGTTTTTAATATAACAAAATTAACCACTAAAAATCAATTCTTTTTTATTTTATAGTAACAAAAGTTATAATATAAAATAAATATATAAAATATTTAATCAGGTATACTGACAAATATTATCCTATTATCATCTCACTAATTGATGCCCCTGCTGGAACCATCGGATAAACATTCTCTTCTCTTGCACAAACAAAATCTATCATCACTGGAATATTTTTTATCTTTAAAGACTCTTTAATCACATCTGCAACTTCAGATGGTTTTTCAGCCCTTAATCCTACTGCTCCAAATGATTCTGCTAATTTAACAAAATCTGGTTGAGACTCAAGACAAGTGTATGAATATTTTTTATCATAAAACAGTTCCTGCCACTGACGAACCATTCCTAAAAATCTATTATTTAATATCGCAATTTTTATGCCTAATCTATATTGCACACATGTCATCAACTCTTGAATATTCATCAATACTCCACCGTCTCCAACAATCGCTATAACTTCTTTATTCGGAACACCAAGTTTTGCACCCATTGCTGCTGGCAAACCAAATCCCATTGTACCTTGTCCACCTGATGAGATAAACTGTCTTGCAAATTGATACTTATAAAACTGTGCAGCCCACATCTGATTTTGTCCAACATCTGTTGTGATAATCGCCTTACCATCTGTTTCTTTATATAAACTCTCAACTACAAACTGAGGTTTGATTATCGTGTCTGAATATGTGTAGCTAAACGGTTGTTTCTTATCTAACTCTTTAACATGAGCTAACCACTCAACTCTTGCTGTTTCATTTTTATCCCATTTAAAATCTTCTGCCATCTTATTAGCCATAACTAAAACATTTTTCGCATCACCAACAATCGGTATATCAACTTTAACATTCTTACTGATTGACGCTGGATCAAAATCTACATGTGCAATAGTCGCCTTTGATGCAAAACTATCTAATCTACCTGTTGATCTATCTGAAAATCTACTAGCTATTGATATAACATAATCAGCCTCTGATACAGCTATATTTGACGCATAATTGCCGTGCATTCCCATCCAACCGATATAATTACTGTTCTTTGACGATAATCCACCTTGAGCCATAAACGTTGTAACAGTTGGAACTTTTACTCTATCAACAAATTTAGCTAACTCGTCAGTACCGTTTGCAGATATAAGTCCACCACCGACAATTATTACTGGTTTTTTAGCGTTCTCTAAACATTTAAGAAGTTTCTTAACCTGCATAGGATGTCCGTTCTCATTCGGTTGATAACCGACAAGTCCTACTTTTTTAATTTTCTCATATCTACATTTATTCTGCAAAACATCTTTAGGGATATCAACTAACACTGGACCAGGTCTGCCTGTTCTTGCAATATGAAAAGCCTCTTTAAGAGTTTCTGCAAGATCTTTAACATCTTTAACTAGATAACTGTGCTTAACTATCGGACGTGTTATACCTACTATATCAGCCTCTTGAAAAGCATCTCCACCGATTAACTCTGTAGCGATCTGTCCTGTTAAAACAATCATCGGTATTGAGTCGGTATACGCTGTTGATATTCCAGTAACTAAATTCGTCGCACCAGGACCTGACGTTGCTAAACAAACACCAACCTTACCAGTTGCCCTTGCATATCCATCAGCTGCATGTGCTCCACCTTGTTCATGTCTTGGAAGAACGTGCTTTATATTTGCATCAAATAATGTATCGTAAAAACCTACTAACACACCACCTGGATATCCAAAAATAGTCTCAACACCCTCTGCTTTCAAACACTCTATTAATATTTCACTGCCACTTTGCATAATAGTCATCCCATGTTAATTATAAAACTACTTAAATCTATATACATAAACATTCTAATAAAATCAACTATATTAATTATTCAATATAAATATTTAATTTATTTACTTCCAAATATTACCAACTTATTCCACTTGTGAGCTAAACTATAAACTACAAACTTTGTACGACTTACCAAACGCAACAAAACCAAACCCACAAACCA
>CAMQYB010000105.1 GCA_947039055.1 uncultured Deferribacteraceae bacterium | reverse complement strand
TGGGTTATTAGTATTGAGTATGTCATAGAACATAAATAAACGTTGGCAGTTGGGCAAGTTGGCAAGCGTTGGACAAGTTGGAGAACATAGTTCTTATTTAGTGACAACTATATGCTTGGCAGTTGGCTGGCGTGGGCTTCGCAAGTTAGCGAGTATGGGCTTAGCAAGTTGGCTGGCGTGGGCTTCGCAAGTTGGCTGGCGTGGGCTTAGTAAGTGGGCTAGTGTTTAGCTTCGCAAGTTGGCGAGCATGGGCTTAGTAAGTTGGCGAGTATGGGCTTCGCAAGTTGGCTGGCGTGGGCTTCGCAAGTTGGCTAGTGTTTAGCTTCGCAAGTTGGCGAGCATGGGCTTAGTAAGTTGGCGAGCATGGGCTTGGTAAGTTGGCTGGCGTGGGCTTCGCAAGTTGGCTAGTATATGCTTAGTTGGCGATATGGTAGAGATAGATGTCGACAAAGTTTTAAGTAGTAAAAGTAGTAGAGTAGATAAAATAAAATTATAAAGAATTAGGAAATATAAATATGGAATTATTAGCACCTGCGGGTAATTATTATAAGATGTTAGCGGCGATAAAGTTTGGAGCAGACGCTGTTTATTTTTCAGGTAAGCAGTACGGACTTAGAGCATCGGCTGGAAATTTTTCGATGGATGAAATGGAGCAAGCATTAAAATATCTCCATAGTGAAGGTAAGAAAGGATATGTTACAGTAAATATTTTTCCAACAACTGAAGAGCTTGAAGGGATAGAAAAATATCTTAAAGATGTGGATAAATTAAAACCAGATGGACTCATTATATCTGATCCTGGAATATTTCATATAGCTAAAGAGAGCAATTTAAAAACTCCATTATCAATCAGTACGCAAGCTAATACAACGAACGTATCGGCTGTGAATTTTTGGGCAGCTCAAGGTGCTGATCGTGTGATTATGGCGAGAGAGATTTTTAAGAACGATCTAGTTAATATATGTAAGAAAGCAAAATGTGAAGTAGAAGTTTTTGTGCATGGTGCGATATGTATTTCTATGTCAGGCAGATGTCTTATATCATCTTATATGAATGGTAAAGATGCAAATCACGGCGAGTGTACTCAACCTTGCAGATGGAATTATCACCTTGTTGAAAACACAAGAAGAGATCGTACTTTTGAAATTGAAGAAGATGAAAGAGGCACATATTTATATAACTCTAAAGATCTATCTATGATAGAGAAGATGGGTGAGTTATACGATATGGGTATAGCATCGGCTAAAATTGAAGGCAGAATGAAATCAATGATGTACCTATCAATAGTTACATCAGTTTATAGAGCAGCGATTGATCGAGCAAAAGAGATGGGATTAGATTATGTTGCAGATGTTCGCTGGATAGAGTTATTGGCATCTATATCTAACAGAGGATATATCACAGGATTTTATGATGGCAAAGCAGATGATGATGCTATCAATGATACGAACGCACTATTAAATAATTCAGCATCATTTTTAGCTACTGTTGAAAGCTCAACGGACGATGAGATAACGATACTTGCAAGAGCTAAATTTGCAGTTGGCGATAGTATAGATGTTTTTGCACCGGGATTAAAAGAGAGTAAACTCAAGATAGATGCTTTAGTTAATGTTGATGGAAATAGCGAAGATAACACACGTCCAAATTATAGATACAAAATCAAAACACTTAATAAGATTGAAGAAGGTTCGCTACTTTTAAAATATAAAGATCCATCAGAAGATAAAACAGTTTAGATATAGATAGTTTCAGATGTGTAAGGTTGCTTAGTTAATTGATGTATAAAAAAACTATAAAACTTAAACAGGAAGATAATGGATAAAAAAATAGCTAGATATAAAGAGTTGATTGCACTCATTGAAAAATATAATCAAGATTATTATGTAAATAATATTTCTGATATAGACGATTATGAGTACGATCAACTATATAAAGAGCTTACTAAACTTGAAGAAGATTATCCTGAGATAATTATCTCAACTTCACCTACTCAACGTGTTGGCGATGTTGATGATAACCTTGTAACATCAGATAAGAAGATTGAGCATCAGATACGAATGTACTCACTTGAGAACTCTTATTCACGAGATGATATTATCGAGTTTATTGATAAGGTTAAAAAAGTTGTAAACGCTACTGTTAAAAATATTGAGTTTGTTATTGAACCTAAAATTGATGGCATGGCGATATCTATACGGTATAGTGATGGCGTTCTGGTTGAGGCTGCAACAAGAGGCAACGGCGTTATCGGTGAGGATATTTTAGATAATATAAAAAGTCTAGGTGTCTTGCCTGCAACTATCAAAGATAGAAATGAAATTATAATTAGAGGCGAGGCGTATATGCCGATCTCTACTTTTAATAAACTGAATATTGAGCGTGAAGCAGAAGGTGAAACTTTATTTGCAAACCCTAGAAACGCTGCGGCTGGAAGTTTAAAACTGCTAGATAGTTCGAAAGTCGCATCAAGAGGATTAAAATTATTTCTCTACTCAATAGATCTAGGCAGAAAAAATAGTAACCATTTTGATGATCTAAAATATTTAGCTGAATTAGGTTTTCCTGTGAATGAAAATATTTTTAAATTTAGTGAAACAGACGATATTATGGACGCTATATTTGAGATTGAAAAAATTAGAGATGATTTAGATGATACGTTAAATAATAAGTTAGATTACGAGCTTGATGGTGCTGTTGTAAAAGTTAATGATTACGCAATAAGAGATGAACTTGGACACACATCAAAATATCCTAGATTTGCAATTAGTTATAAATATAAATCAGAGTCGGCTACTACAAAATTATTATCAGTAACATTTCAAGTCGGCAGAACAGGAGCTATAACTCCAGTTGCAGAGCTTGAGTCAGTACAACTATCAGGATCGGTAATAGCACGAGCAACGCTACATAATAATGATGAGATTAAAAGATTAGGCGTAAAAATAGGCGATACGGTTATCATTGAAAAGGGTGGCGAAGTTATCCCTAAAATAATATCGGTTGATAGATCCGTTGAAAATATTGAAAGTCGTGAGATTGAAATTCCAACTGTGTGTCCTGTATGTGGCGAGGCGTTAGCAAATGATATAAGTGGCGTAAAAGGTTACTGTGTGAATAGGTTGTGTCCTGCGATTGTTCAAGGTGGTATTACTCATTTTGCATCACGAGATGCTATGGATATAAAAGGGTTCGGAGTAAGAATTGTAGAGCAGTTTTTAGAGCATAATATAATAAAAGATATTTCAGATATATATCATCTTGATAGAAAAGCGATCTTAAAATTAGAGGGGTTTCAAACTCAATCTGTGGATAATCTTTTAGAAGCGATTGAGCAATCTAAATCACAACCGTTTCATAGAGTGCTATACGGTATAGGCATAAAAAATATCGGACGAACAGCTACAAAATTGATTGTAAAACAGTTCGGTGATATAGATACTATTATGAAAGCGACTGAGGATGATATCTCTGCGATATATGGAATAGGTATCGGATCAGCATCAATATTAGTCAACTTTTTTAAAGATGATATAAATATGAAAATCGTAGATCGACTAAGATCGAGCGGTTTAAAATTTGAGAAAGAAACTGATCTTTTAAATAAGACAGCATTAGATAAATCATTTGTAATAACGGGAAAACTATCTCAAGGGCGAGAGTATTTTAAGGATCTGATTGAGTCATACGGAGCTAGGGTATCATCATCTGTAAGTAAAAATACAGATTATCTTTTAGCAGGAGATGACGCTGGTAGTAAACTTAAAAAGGCTTTAGAGTTAGGTGTGAAAGTTATTGATGAGAACGAACTTAGCACTATTTTAGCAGGGTCGTAGTTAGTAAATTATTAATGAAAATGTGTTGATTACTATTGTAGAGGGTAGTCGTTCGCAAGTTGTTTATTATAATGAGTGATTACTATTTTAACTATGAGTAGTTGTTAAATTTTTAATGAGAGGAAACTCTGTACTATTTTATAAGTTAATAGTTGACAAGAGTATCGATATTTTCTACTATATGATGATAGTGGTTATATCCAAAAAAAGAATCTCAAAAGTTTATCATCAATAAGTGATCATTATTTAGTTAAATAATCTCGTTATTATGTATTGTTTAAAAAGTAGTTTATGCTTTTAAAAGATCATAAAAATCTATGGAGTAATTTGTGAATTTGACAGAACTAAAAAAACACTCAATCGAGGAGTTGTTGCGTAAGGCAGAAGAGTTAGAGATTGAAAATGCGGCAAGTTTTTTGCGTCAGGAGTTGATGTTTGAAATCTTAAAAGCAACAAGTATCCGCAATACCCAAATATATGGACAAGGGGTTTTAGATATCCTTCCAGATGGATTTGGATTTCTTAGATCTCCCGATTATAACTATCTTCCAGGTCCAGATGATATCTATGTATCACCTGCACAGATCAAAAAATTAGGACTTAGAAACGGAGATACTGTTGAAGGTGAAATTCGTCCTCCAAGAGAGTTAGAGAAATATTTTGCACTGCTTAAAGCTGAGAAAGTAAACTTTCAAGAGCATAGTAGAGTAAGATATCTTTTTGAAAATCTAACTCCTTTATTTCCTGAAGAGAGATTAAACCTTGAGTGTGAAGCTACTAAATATGATACACGTTGCATCAACTTAATCACTCCTATCGGTAAAGGTCAGAGAGCATTAATTGTTGCTCCACCTAAAACTGGTAAAACAATTTTAATGAAATCAATCGCATCTGCAATTGCAACAAACCACCCAGAAGTTTATATGATTTTACTTCTTATAGATGAGCGTCCAGAGGAGGTAACTGATTTTAAAAAGACAGTTGCTAAACTTGTTAAAGAGGGCGAAGCTAAAGGTGAGAATATTCGTATCGAGGTTATATCATCAACATTTGATGAGCCAGCATACAGACATGTTCAAGTTGCAGAGATGGTTCTACATAGATCTAAACGTCTAGTTGAAAAAGCGTTTGACGTTGTTATTATTTTAGATTCAATAACTAGATTAGCAAGAGCGTATAACTCAGTTGAGCCATCAAGTGGTAAAGTATTATCAGGTGGTGTTGACTCAAACGCATTACATAAACCGAAAAGATTTTTTGGTGCTGCAAGAAATATTGAAGAGGGTGGATCGTTGTCTATCATTGCATCAGCATTAGTTGATACAGGAAGCAGAATGGATGAAGTTATCTTTGAAGAATTTAAAGGTACAGGTAACATGGAACTTCACCTTGATAGAAGATTGGTTGAAAGAAGAACATTCCCTGCGATAGATATCAATAAATCAGGCACAAGAAAAGAAGAGATGCTCCATACTCAAGAAGAGCAGAATAAGATATGGATCTTACGTAGATTTTTATCAAATATGAACGCTGTTGATTCGATGGAATTTATATTAGATAAGATGAAAGGTACAAAATCTAATCAAGAGTTCTTAAACAACATGGGTAAATAATTTAGTTTAATTGTTTACAGGTTGTGCTTGTTTATTAATTTATGATTGTTGGATATTTAGAGATTTATAAAGTTGTTAGTTTAATAATTAACTAGTTATTATAAATTTGTCGATATTGTTTTATATGTAAATATATCGAATTATTGATTTAGTTTTATGGCTAAAAAGGTTTGAGATATTTTGGTAAAGTTTATGTGTAGATACATTTGCTTTATCAGTTTAGTTCTTTAACAATTAACATATTGAGTATTTCGATATTGTTATTTTGTTAATGTTTTGCATTTGATTGTTGAAAATATATAGGTTAAAGTTTTCTTAGTAATGTTTAGTTAAATAAGATAACTTGTTGAGAGAGAGACTGTAATGGATATTGGAACTCTTATTGGTTTGCTTATTGCATTTGGTATGGTTATAGGATCAATGTTAGTTGGAGCGGGAGTTGGTCCATATTTGGATTTTCCGTCGTTCCTAATTACTGTTGGTGGTACAGTTGGTATTATCATGGCTGGTATGCCTATCAACAAAATGGTTGCAGGCGTAAAAGCGATGACACGAGCATTTGTATCGAGTTCATCATCAGCACAAACTTTGATAGAGCAGTTAGTTGATTTTGCAATTAAGGCACGTCGAGATGGTATTCTTTCTCTTGAATCAGAAGAGGAGAATATGGAGGATGACTTTCTAAAAAAAGGTATTCGTCTTGCAGTTGATGGTACAGAGCCAGATGTAATACGAGTTATATTGGAGAAAGAGTTAGAGTCTATGGCAGAGCGTCACGAGCAAAGTGCTGGTATGCTTTCGTTCTTAGAGGATATGGGTCCAGCGATGGGAATGATTGGTACACTGATCGGACTAGTTGCGATGCTTTTAAACCTGAGTGATCCGACAGCCGTTGGTCCTGCGATGTCAGTAGCCTTAATTACGACGATGTATGGATCAGTAATGGCGAATATGATAGCGAAACCATTAATCGTTAAGTTGGCAGCAAGATCTGTCGAAGAGCAACAGTTGAAAACAATTATGCTTGCAGGAATAATGGCTATTCAAGCGGGAGATAATCCTAGAATAGTTGAGCAAAAACTGAATGTTTTCCTTGAGCCAAAACTTAGAAAATCACAGTTTGATTAACAGTTTAACAGAGACTTGTCGGCTAGTTAGGGTAGTTGGTATGTTTGAAACAGCTTGTTAGTCTGGATAATTAGTTAGTAGATTGGTGAGTTAGTTAGTCGATGTGATTAATTGGCAGACTGATATTTTGATAGAGTTAGTTAGTTGGGGTAGATTAGTTAGTTAGTTAGTCGATGTGATTAATTAGTAGTTAGATTGGGTTAATAGAT